>JBATWJ010000532.1:0-8121 GCA_049672545.1 Burkholderiaceae bacterium | reverse complement strand
GGCTGCGGCCGCGTCTCTTCCAGGTATTCCAGGATCGCCAGCGACTGCGTCAGCACCAGATCATCTTCCTTCAAGGTCGGCACCAGCGCCGCCGGGTTCAGCGCGCGGTATTCCGGCTGCAGTTGCTGGCCGCCATCCTTCAGCAGGTGGATTGGAATCGCCTGGTAATCCAGCCCTTTCAGGTTCAGCGCGATGCGCACCCGGTAGGCGGCAGAACTGCGGAAATAGGTGTAGAGCTGCAGCATCGTCGCTCCTTCAGGCCGGTTCGCCGGGGCGGCGCACGGTTTGCTCGATACTGCCGAAGATGCTGCGGCCGGCGGCGTCGCGCATGTCGATCTTCACCGTGTCGCCGAACTTCAGGAAGCCGGTCTGCGGCGCGCCGGTCTCGATGGTTTCGTACATGCGGATCTCGGCCAGGCAGCAATAGCCGACGCCGCCATGCTCGATCGACGAGCCGTGCAGGCCGCCCTGCTTGTTGGACACGGTGCCGGAGCCGACGATCGAGCCGGCTTCCAGCTCGCGCGTCTTCGCCACGTGGGCGACCAGTTGCGCGAAGCTGAAGGTCATGTCGACGCCGGCGTCGGGTTTGCCGAACGGCTTGCCGTTCAGTTCGACTTCCAGCGGCAGGTGCACCTTGGCATCGCGCCAGGCGTCGCCCAGCTCGTCCGGCGTCACCGCCACCGGCGAGAAGGCCGAGGCCGGCTTCGACTGGAAGAAGCCGAAGCCCTTGGCCAGCTCGGCCGGGATCAGGTTGCGCAGCGAGACGTCGTTGACCAGCATCACCAGCCGGATCGCCTGCGCGCACTGCTCGGCCGAAGCGCCGATCGGCACATCGCCGGTGATCACCGCGACTTCGGCCTCCAGGTCGATGCCCCAGGCTTCGTCGGCGACCGCGATCGGATCGCGCGGGCCGACGAAGGAATCGGAGCCGCCCTGGTACATCAGCGGGTCGGTCCAGAACGACGCCGGCACTTCGCTGTTGCGCGCGCGCCGCACCAGCTCGACGTGGTTCAGGTAGGCCGAGCCGTCGGCCCATTGGTAGGCGCGCGGCAGCGGCGAATGGCATTGTTCCGGCGCGAACGGCTCGCCGGCGGCGCCGACGTTCAGCGCGTCGTAGACCTGCCGCAGGCGCGGCGCGGTGCGTTCCCAGTCGTCCAGCGCGGCCTGCAGCGTGGCGGCGATCTCCGGCACCGGCTGATAGCGTGTCAGGTCGCGGCTGACCACCACCAGCGTGCCGTCACGGCCGCCGGCCTTCAAGCTTGCGAGTTTCATGTCGGTTCTCCGCGCCTACTTGGCGCCCAGCTGCTGCATCACTTCGTCGTACACCGGCCCGACGTCGGCGGCGAACATCTTCCAGACCGGCTGCACCTTGTCGCGCATGCGCGCGTGCTCGGCCGCGCTCACCTCGTTGACCTGCATGCCCTTGGCGGCCATCTGCTCCTGCGCCGACTTGGCCTGCTGGCGGGCGACGCCGCGCTGATAGCTGCGCGCCTCGACGGCGGCGTCACGCAGGATCTGCTGGTCGGCCGGGGTCAGCTTGTCCCAGAACTTCTTCGACACCAGCGGCAGGAAGGCGCCGTAGCTGTGCTTAGTGATCGACAGGTATTTCTGCACCTCGTTCAGCTTCAGCGCTGCGATCACCGCGGTCGGCGTGCCCTGGCCGTCGACGGTGCGGGTTTCCAGCGCCGTGTACAGCTCCGGCACCGCCAGGGGTACTGGATTGGCGCCCAGCGCCTTCAGTGTTTCCTGTGAAATCCTGGCTTGCACCGCGCGGAACTTCAGGCCCTGGAAATCCTCGACCTTGGCGATCGGGTGCTTGCTGTTGGTAGCGTTGAAGAAGCCGTTTTCCCAATAGGCAAGGCCGACCAGCCCCTTGGCCGGCAGCTTGTCCAAGAGCTTCTGGCCGACCGGACCGTCGAGCACCTTTTCCGCGTCCTGCTCGCTGGCGAACAGGAACGGGAAGTCGAGGATTTCATATTCCTTGACCATGCCGGTCAGCGTGGTGGTCTGCGGCACCGTGAATTCGATGGTGCCGCCCTGCAGCGCCGAAGTCACCTGCACGTCGTTGCCGAGCGCGCCGTTGTAGAACGGCTTGATCTTGATCTTGCCGCCGCTCTTGGCCTCGACCAGCTGGACGAATTTCGCGACGCCCTGGCCCTGGTGCGACTGCTCCGGCAGCGTGACGGCGAACTTGGCGCTGACCTGCGCCAGTGCCGGCGCGGACAGCAGCGCAGCGATCGTCACCGCCAGCAGTTTGTGCATCGTTTTCATCGGTCTCTCCTTGAAGTGAGTTGAATTATTTCCACCAGCCGGCCGGCACGTTAACCAGCGCCGGGAACAGCACCAGCGCCACCAGCACGACGGTTTCGGCCAGCAGGAACGGCAGCACGCCGCGCACCGCCTGCGCCATCGTCACGCGGCCGATCGAGCTGACCACGTTCAACACTACGCCGACCGGCGGCGTGATCATGCCGATCGAGCAATTCATGATGAAGATCACGCCGAAATAGACCGGATCGATGCCAGCCTGCTGCGCGATCGGCAAGAACACCGGCGTGAAGATCAGCACGATCGGGATGAAGTCGAGCACCATGCCGGCGAAGAACACCACCACCATCATCGCGATCGTCAGCAGCAGCGGACTGCGGGCGAACACCTGCAGCCAGCCGCCGACCTGGCCCGGGATGTCGGCGATGGTGATCATGTACGACGCCACCATCGCCAGCGCCGCCAGCAGCAGCACCACGGCGCTGGTGCGCGCGGTGGTCAGCAGGCAGTGGTAGACCGCGGCCGGCGTCAGCTCGCGGTAGACCACGGCGCCGACAAACAGCGCGTAGGCCGCCGCCACCACCGCCGCCTCGGTCGGCGTGAAGATGCCGAACTTCAAGCCGCCGATGATGATCACCGGCAGCATCAGCGCCCAAAAGCCCTTGGCCACCAGCGCCGCCCGCTCGGCCAGGCTTTTCTTCGGCGCCAGCGCGGTCTGCGCCTTGCGTGACACCAGCCACCAGGCGAACATCAGCGCCGCACCCATCATGACGCCGGGCATGATGCCGGCCAAAAACAGCCGCGTGATCGAGACGTTGGCGACCACGCCGAACAGCAGGAAACCAATCGACGGCGGGATCACCGGCGCGATGATGCCGCCAGCCGCCATCAGGCCGCAGGAGCGCGCCGGATCGTAGCCGGCCTGGCGCATCATCGGCACCAGGATCGCCGCCAGGGCCGCGGTGTCGGCCACCGCCGAGCCCGACAGGCTGGCCAGCAGCAGCGCGGCGAAGATCGCGACGTAGCCGAGGCCGCCGCGCAGATGGCCGACGAAGGCGCCGGCCAGTTCGACGATGCGCTTGGACAGGCCGCCGGCGTTCATGAACTCGCCGGCCAGGATGAAGAACGGCACCGCCATCAGCACGAAGTTGTCGGCGCCGCCAATCGCGTTCTGCACCACGATCTGCGAATCGAACTGGCCCATCTGCAGCATCAGCGCGACCCCGGCGAACAAGAGCGCGAACGCGATCGGCATGCCGACCGCGATCAGCAGCAGCAATACGCCGAGGAACAAGGCCGCGCTCATCGCTCGCGCTCCCGGCTGGACACCTGTGACACCGTTTCCTCGATCTGGTCGGCCAGGTCGTGCGTCATTTCCAGGTCGCGCCGCTCGCGGCCGGTCAGCGCGCGCCAGATGTTGACGCTGATGGTGATGAAAATGCCGATGCCGAACACAATCGCCACCGCGTACAGCCAGCCGTAGGAAATGCCGAGCACCGGATAGCTGTTGTCGAGGTTGATCTTGGTCTGCTGCCAGCCGCCGATCACGAAGATCACCGCCGCCGCCAGCATCAGCACGCCGGTGACCACCACCAACAGCTTGCGCACCGTCGGCGGCAGGCTTTTGGCCAGCGAATCGAAGCCGATGTGCGCGTGCTGCGCCGACGCCAGGATCGCGCCGAGAAAGATCAGCCAGACGAACAGCAGCCGTGACAGCTCTTCCGAGATCGCGATGCCGGAATTGAACGCGTAGCGCAGCACCACGTTGCCGAATACCAGGATCGCCATGATCGCCAGGCTGATCACGATCACGGCTTCCAGGAGGCGGGCGACGCCGTCCGCGATGCGTTCCAGCATGTCTTTTCGCTCCTTCGGCCCTTATTGCACGCCGGCGCCGTGGCTGCCGTCGTGCATCCAGGCCGCGTGCTTCGGCGCCCGCTTGGTGCGCGCCCATTCCTCGATCATGTCCCACTTGACCTCGTCGAGCTTCTTCATCATTTCCGGCGTACCGGTGTTGACCGCCAGCTCCAGCCGGTGGCCGCTCGGGTCGTGGAAATAGATCGACTTGAAGATGGTGTGGTCGGTCGGGCCGATCACCTCGATGCCGTCCGCTTCCAGACGCCGCTTGGTCTCCAGCATTTCCTCCATCGAGCCGACTTCCATCGCCAGGTGCTGGGTCCAGGCCGGCGTGTTGCGGTCGCGGTCCATCGCCGGGGAATTCGGCAGCTCGAAGAAGGCGAGGATGTTGCCGCCGCCGGCATCCAGGAAGATGTGCATGTAAGGATCGGGCGCGCCGGTCGACGGCACCTGGTCCTCGGCGATCGCCAGTACGAAATCCATGTTCAGATATTTGCCATACCATTCGACGGTCTGCTTTGCGTCGACGCAGCGATAGGCGACGTGGTGAAATTTCCGGATTTTCATGTTTGTCTCCATTCAACGAGTGATGCGATCGGATTGCAGAATGAAACCGTCCGGTTTTCGGGCTGCGGCGATACGCCGCGCATGCGCCGGGCAGGCAGGAAACGGTGCGGGCAGCGCCATTAGAGGATGTTTTGAACTATCATTCAAACGGGATTTTTGAATGAATTCATAAGATAACCCGATGAATGTGACCTTGCGCCAGTTGCGCGCCTTCGTCGCGCTCACACGCAGCGGCAGCTTCACCGCCGCCGCCGAGTCGCTGCACGTGACGCAATCGGCCTTGAGCGGCCTGGTAAAGGAGCTGGAGCAGGGACTGGGCGTGCGGCTGGTCGACCGCAGCACGCGCAGGGTAGCCCTGACCGAGATCGGCCAGGGCTTCTATCCGCTGGTGGAAAAGATTCTGCAGGACCTGGACGGTGCGCTGCATCGGATCGAGGATTTGAAGACGCTGCAGGGCGGCGTGGTGCGGATCGCCGCGCCGCAGCTGATCGCCTGCACGCTGCTGCCGGAAGTGATCGCCGCCTGGCACGCGGCGCATCCGGCGGTGCAGATCCGGCTTGCCGATTGCGCGGTGGAGAGCGTGCTGGCGCGCGTGGCCAGCGGCGAGGTCGATTTCGGCATCGGCCCGGAGCGGCCGGCGGCGCCGGAAATCCGCGCCGAAACGCTGTTCGAGATGCCGTTCATGCTGGTGTTCCCGCGCCGGCACGCGCTGGAAAGGCGCAAGCGGATTACCTGGGACGACGCGATGCGCCATCCGTTCATCGCGCTGCAAGGCCAGTTCACCGAGCGGCTGGCGCTCGATCTGCACGCCGCGGTCCGCGCGCCGGGCCTGCATCCGAGCAACGAAGTGGCCTTCATGACCACTGCGCTCAGCATGGTGCGCGCCGGCCTCGGCGTCACCGCCTGCCTGCCGTACGCGGCGTCGCTGGTGAAGCTGTACAAGCTGCAGATGCGGCTGCTGCACGACCCCGAGGTGCGGCGCAAATTCCTGCTCTACACGCGCGATAGCGCGTCATTGTCGCCGGCGGCGTCCGCCTTCGCCGCCTTCCTGTTCGACTTCGTGCGCGACCACGACTGGAGCGCCAGCGCCGCCTGGGCGGAGTGACTTAGCCGAGCGCCAGCCGCGCCCGGGCGGCGTCGTATTCGGCCTTCAGCCGTTCGACCATGGTCGCCACCGACGGCACGTCGTCCATCAGGCCGACGCCCTGGCCGGCGCCCCAGATGTCGCGCCAGGCCTTGGCGCTGGAACTGCCGCCGGAACCGAAGTTCATCTTGGTCTTGTCGGCCACCGGCAGATTCTCGGGATCAAGGCCGGCGGCGACGATCGACTTCTTCAGGTAGTTGCCGTGCACGCCGGTGAACAGATTGGTGTAGACGACGTCGGCCGCCGACGATTCCAGGATCGCCTGGCGGTAGCTGTCGTCGATGTTCGACTCGCGCGTGGCCAGCCAGCGCGAGCCGATGTAGGCGAAGTCGGCGCCCATCGCCTGCGCCGCCAGGATCGCGCCGCCGGTGGCGATCGAACCGGACAGCGCCACCGGGCCGTCGAAGAAGCGGCGCACCTCGCCGACCAGCGCAAACGGCGACAGCGCGCCGGCATGGCCGCCGGCGCCGGCCGCCACCAGGATCAGGCCGTCGACGCCGGCTTCCAGCGCCTTTTGCGCATGCCGGATCGAAATCACGTCGTGCAGCACGATGCCGCCATAGCTATGGATCGCCTCCAGCATCTCGGCCGGCGGCGCGCGCAGGCTGGAAATGATGATCGGGATGCGGTGCTTGACGCACACTTCGACGTCGTGCGCCAGGCGGTCGTTGGACTGGTGCACGATCTGGTTGACCGCGATCGGGCCGACCCGCCTGCCCGGATTGTCGGTCGCAAACGCCGCCAGCTCCGCCTGCAGCTCGGTCAGCCAGACGTCGAGCTGCTCAGCCGGGCGCGCATTCAGCGCCGGGAAGGCGCCGACGATGCCGGCCTTGCACTGCGCCGCCACCAGCGCCGGGCCGCTGGCGATGAACATCGGCGACGCAATCACCGGCAGGCTCAGGTTTTGCAGGACGACGGGTAAGGCCATGACTACCTCTTGCGGTCGGGTGGATGGAAAGGGAATCCGATTATAGGGCGAAAAAAGTACGAGCGTGCTAGATTAGCGGCTCTATCCCGCCGCCCGGTGCGGCATCGCCGATCCGCTGCAGATGGCGAAGAGATAGGGAGTATGCCTCAAATCAGGAGAAAATCCGTCCGGCACAGGCCGCCTATCAAGGGAGTATTTCAGGATCGTACCTGCCGGCCACACCTTGCCATCCACAGGAGACCGCATGACTTACCAATGCTTCACGCTGGACATCGCCGACAAGGTCGCGCACCTGGTCATGAACCGGCCGGCCGCGCTCAACACGCTGCAGCCGGTCTGGTGGCGCGAACTGGCCGCGATCCTGCGGCAGCTGCACGATGACGCGCCGGCGCGCGCGCTGGTAATTTCATCGACCGGCAAGCACTTCACCGCCGGCATGGCGCTCGACGTGTTCGGCGCGCCCGGCGGCGTCACCTTGGACGATGGCAGCGCCGGCGGCCGCGCCAACATCGCGCCGCAGCTGGCCGACATGCAGCGCGCGTTCGACCAGCTCGAGCAATTGCGCATGCCGGTGATCGCCGACATCCACGGCGGCTGCATCGGCGGCGGCGTCGACATGGTGTGCGCCTGCGACATCCGGCTGGCCGCCGCCGACGCCTTCTTCTGCATCCAGGAAATCAACATCGGCATGACGGCCGACCTCGGCACCTTGCAGCGGCTGCCGAAGCTGATCCCGGAAGGCGTGGTGCACGAACTGGCCTACACCGGGCGCCGCCTGCCGGCGCAGCGCGCGCTGGCGCTCGGGCTGGTCAACGAGGTGTTCGGCACGCAGGAAGAAACAGTGGCGGCGGCGCTGCAGATGGCGCGCGAAATCGCCGCCAAGCCGCCGGTCTCGATCTGGGGCAGCAAGCAGGCGATCCACTACGCGCGCGACCACGCCACCGCCGACGCGCTGCGGCAGATGGGCTGGCTGCAATCCGGCATCTGGCACAGCGCCAACCTGCGCGAAGCCTTCGCCGCCCGCCAGCAGGGACGGGAACCGCAGTACGACGACCTGCCGCCGCTGCGCTCGTTCGAAGACGCGCCGTACACGCTGAAATAGCGACGGCGCAACAAAGTAAAAAGGCCGGATCGCTCCGGCCTTGTGGTGTGGCAGTGATGGGTGGTGGCGGGGTTCGCTCCGGCTAGCCGGCGGCCTTGCCCTTGCCGCCCCACTTGGCCAGGATTTCGCCGACGATGCCGCGCCGGAACGCCAGCACGCAAACGATGAAGATCGCACCGATCACCATCGTCACCGACTGGCCGATCTGCTTGAACCATTCGATGTTGGTGGTGTTGGCGAGGAAGTCGCCGACGT
>JBATWJ010000531.1:0-3088 GCA_049672545.1 Burkholderiaceae bacterium | reverse complement strand
GGCATCCAGCGTGCGCCGCAATTGGCCGTCCAGCCACAGCTGGTGCAGGTGCGCCAGCGCCTCGCCGAGCGCGAAGCCGAGCTGGTGCGCATCCAGTTCGCGCCGGAACATGATCGGCACGATGTCGACCGCCGAGCGCGGCACCGCGCAGGCCTCCAGCACTTCGGCCAGCCGTTCGGCGTGGTGGTCGAACAGCTGGCGGATGCGCGTGTGCAGGCCGCGGAACGGCTTGCCGTGCGACGGCAGCACCAATACGTCGTCCGGCAGGCTGCCGAACTTTTTCAGCGAATCCAGGTATTGCTGCACCGGATTGGCGTGCGGCTCCAGCGGAAACACCGACACGTTGGTCGAGATGCGTGGCAGCACCATGTCGCCGGAAATCAGCAGGTTCAGTTCGGCGCAGTACAGCGCGGCGTGCTCCGGCGAATGGCCGAAGCCGGTGATGATGCGCCAGTCGCGGCCGCCGATCGCCACCGCCTGGCCGTCCTGGATGCGGGTGAACGCATGCGGCACCGTCGGCACCAGCGCGCCGTAGTGGCCCTTGCGGCCGCGCATCTGCTCGACCGCGACCGGGTCGACCAGCCCGTTGCGCTGGAAGTGCGGCAGCATCGACGCGCCGTTGGCGCCCGGCAACGACGCCGACATCATGCGCGCCGACGCGTACTCGCCGAGCGTCATCCACAGCGGCGCCTGCCAGCGCTGGCACAGCCAGTCCGCCAGGCCGACGTGGTCCGGATGGCAGTGCGTGACCAAGACGCGCACGATCGGCAGGCCGTCCAGCGCATCGGCGAACACCTGCTCCCACAGCGCGCGGGTGGCGTCGTTGGCGATGCCGCAGTCGATCGCGGTCCAGCCGCGCACCACGCCGCCTTCCTGTTCGAATTCGTCTTCCACGAGCCACAGGTTAATATGGTCGAGCGCGAACGGCAGCCCCATGCGCAGCCAGCGCACGCCGGGCGCGATCTGGTACACGGTACCGGCCGCCGGCAGGGTGTCGCCGAGCGGATAGTCAAGCTGGGCTTCGAGAGCATTCATCGTTGTCTTTCAGGGGAAACTCGCGGAAGCGCTCCCGACGGGAGCGCGCGGATTCTGCAAGGCGGGATTCACATTGCCGATCGGCACGCCTACAATGGCAGCATGACGTTTACGTAAACTGCGATCTGCGACGATTCTAGCAAAAAAACGACCGTTCTTTTCTAAAGCGCCCGTTGCCTTGCGTCCACTTTCCATGCCGACCTACACCATCGCCGAACTGGCGCGCGAATTCGACCTCACGCTGCGCGCGATCCGCTTCTACGAAGACCAGGGCCTGATCAGTCCGCAGCGCGAAGGCACGGCGCGCACCCGCGTCTACACCGCGCGCGAGCGCACGCGGCTGAAGCTGACGCTGCGCGGCAAGCGGCTGGGCCTGACGCTGTCCGAGATCAAGGAACTGGTCGACATGTACGAGTCGCCGAAGGACACGCTGGCGCAGATGGAACGCTTCCTCGAAGTGCTGGCGCAGCAGCGGCAAAAGATGGAGCAGCAGCGCGAGGACATCGAAGGTGCGCTGGCCGAGATCATCGCGCAGCAGGAAGAATGCCGGCGCCTGCTGGCGCAGCAGCGCAAGACCGGCAAGGACGGCGGCAGGGCCGCGGCCAGGCGGGCGGAAAAATGAATGACGCGATGAGCGAAATATTGGACGGCACGGCGCGCCACGCCGAATACAAGATTCCCGGCGGCAAGCTGGTGGTGGTCGACCTGAAAATCGCCGCCGGCCGCCTGGCCGACGTGCGGCTGTCCGGCGACTTCTTCCTGGAGCCGCCGCAGGCGCTCGATGCGATCGACGCCGCGCTGGAAGGCTTGCCGGCCGACGCCGGCTTCGAGCGGATCGTCGCCGCCGTCAACACCGCGCTGGCGCCGCCGGTGGCGATGTATGGCCTGAGCGCCGAAGGCATCGCGGTGGTCGTGCAAAGGGCGCTGTCATGAGCAAAAGCGACTGGCGCGACCACGACTGGCAGCTGATCCACGAGCCGCCGCAGATGCCGCTGGCGCACATGGCACTGGATCAGGTGCTGGTCGACGAAGTCGCCGCCGGCCGCCGGCCGCCGACGCTGCGGGTCTGGGAATGGGCCGGCCCGGCGGTGGTGCTCGGCATCTTCCAGTCGCTGAAGAACGAAGTCGATGCCGACGGCGCCGCCCGGCACGGGATCGAGGTGGTGCGCCGCATCAGCGGCGGCGGCGCGATGTTCGTCGAACCCGGCAACACCATCACCTATTCGATCTACGCGCCGCTGTCGCTGATCAAGGGCATGAGCTTTCCCGAAGCCTACGCGCACATGGACGCCTGGGTGCTGGAGGCGCTGGCCGAACTCGGCATCCGCGCCTGGTACCAGCCGCTGAACGACATCACCTCGGCCGCCGGCAAGATCGGCGGCGCGGCGCAGGCGCACCGCGGCGGCGCCTTCCTGCACCATGTGACGATGGCCTACGACATCGACGCCGCCAAGATGCTGCAGGTGCTGCGCATCGGCCGCGAAAAGCTGTCCGACAAGGGCACCACCAGCGCCGCCAAGCGGGTCGATCCGCTGCGCAGCCAGACCGGGCTGGCGCGCGAGGCGATCATCGAGCGGATGATCGACACCTTCCGGCGCCGGCATGGCGGACTGGTGCCAAGCGGGCTGCTGGCGGCGGAAGCGGATGCGGCGGAGACGCTGGTGCGGGAGAAGTTCGGGACGGAGGAATGGCGGGGGAAGGTGCCGTAGGCTGGCGAGCTCAGGGCATTTTTGTCGTTAGGTGCTGCCACGGTCGGTCCGACCAAAGCCGGTACCCAGTAGCGTTCGTTGCTTGCTAATGGCGGCGCTACTTCGTGGTGACAAGCCGGGTGTGGCCCGGCAGCCACCTACTTTTCTTGTTTCGCCAAGAAAAGTAGGCAAAAGAATGCGACCGCGAGGCCGCTGCCCTTCGGGTTCCCGTTTGTGCGGACCGGAAAATGGGAAACGAAACCAACTCGCTGCCCTTGCAGGGCGCGTATCCGCTTGCAAGCGGATACCGTTGCGCAGGCGCGGGCCATACCCCGCGAAACCCCTGCTTCACCTCAGACATGTTT
>JBATWJ010000530.1:0-4712 GCA_049672545.1 Burkholderiaceae bacterium | reverse complement strand
CGCGACATCGGCGGCAGCGCCGGCACCGCCGACCTCGGGCGCGCGATCGCGCTGGCCGCAGGGCATTGAAAGCGGATGCCATGCAATAGAAATTTGTTTAATTCCATGCGCTAACTATTTAATTCCCTTGCGCATATTCAAGCTTTTGCTACACTCCAACACGTTTATCGCACGTAAGGGATCGGGGAGGTCGCAGATGTTCAAATCCGCGCTGGTGGCGCTGTTTTCGCTGGTTTTTTTCCTGCATGCCCCGGTGCAGGCGAAGTCGTCCGATGCCGAGGCCGGCAAGGGCGCGAAAAAGACCGTCAAGAAAACCGCCAGCAAGCCGGCCGCCAAGCGCAAGGCCGCCAGCAACGCCAAGACCTCGCTCGACAACCGCGAAAAGCTGGTGCGCAAGGTGGTCACCGTGGACGGCAAGCGCAAGGTGGTGTATCAGCGCGTCGCCGCCCGCCCGGTGGTGCCGGCGGTGCCGCCGGTGCTGTCGGCCGGCGATATTGCGGGCCTCAACCTGACCCAGGATCCGCTCGACCTGAAATCGAATGTCGCGCTGGTGATCGATCCGGCCGACTCCAAGGTGCTGTTCGAAAAGAATTCCACCGTCGCGCTGCCGATCGCGTCGCTGACCAAGCTGATGACCAGCCTGGTCGTGGTCGAGGCGCGCCAGGACTTGGACGAGGTGCTGGAAATCACCGACGCCGACATCGACCGCGAAAAGAATACCCATTCGCGGCTGCGGGTCGGCACCCGGATGACGCGCGCCGACCTGCTGCACATCGCGCTGATGAGTTCGGAAAACCGCGCCGCCTCGGCGCTCGGCCGCAACTATCCGGGCGGGCTGGCCGCCTTCGTCGCCGCGATGAACGCCAAGGCGCGCGCGCTCGGCATGCACGACACCCATTACGTCGAGCCGACCGGCCTGTCCAGCCACAACGTCGCCAGCGCCCGTGACCTCGCCAAGCTGGTGGTGGCCGCCCATGAATATCCGGTGATCCGGCAGTATTCGACCGATACCAAGTACATGGTCGAGATCGCCGGCCATCCGATGCAGTACGCCAATTCGAACCGGCTGGTGTCGAACCCGGACTGGGAGATCGACCTGCAGAAAACCGGCTACATCTCAGAAGCCGGACGCTGCCTGGTGATGCTGACCAAGATCGACGGCCGTGCGATCGTGATGGTGTTCCTCGATTCCAAGGGCAAGCTGTCGCGGTTGGCGGATGCCGGCCGCATCCGCAAGTGGCTGTCCGAGCTGCGCGCGCCGCACATGTCGGATGCGCGACGCCAGAACGACGAAGGCTGAGCCGGGTCACGGCCGGCTTCGCGGCGCCAACAAAAAAGCGAACCTTGCGGTTCGCTTTTTTCATGCCGGTGTCGGCGCGTCAATGCGGCGGCGGCGGCTGGTAGCCGAGCGTGGCCGAGATCAGCGCAGCGGTCTGCAGCAGGTCTTCCAGCCACTCGTCACGCAGCCGTTCGGCCGGCGCCGAGATCGACAGGCCGGCCACCAGCTTGCCGCTGTCGTCGCGGATGCCGGCGGCAATGCAGCGCACGCCCAGTTCCAGCTCCTCGTTGTCGCGCGCATAGCCGAGCGCGCGCACCTGCGCCAATTCGCGTTCCAGCTTGGCGAGGTCGGTGATCGAATTCTTGTTGTGGCCGGCCAGGCCGGTGCGGGTGGCGTACATGCGCACCAGCTTCGGTTCGTCGACCGACAGGAACAGCTTGCCGGTCGAGGTCAGGTGCAGCGGCGCGCGGCCGCCGATGGCACGCACCACCTGCATGCCGGAACGTTCGGAAAACGCGCGCTCGATGTAGACGATCTCGTCGCCCTGGCGTACCGACAGGTTGATGGTCTGGATCGTCTTGCGGTGCAGCGCGCGCATGAAATCCTGCGCCGCCTCGCGCACGTTCAGGCGGCTCTTGACGATGTTGCCGAGTTCCAAGAGACGCATGCCGAGCCGGTAGGCGCCCGGTTCGGCGCGGTCGACGAAGCGCTTGACCACCAGGTCGTTCAGGATGCGGTGCGCGGTGGACGGGTGCAGTCCGGTGATCTTCGAGAGTTCTTTCAGGCTGACGGGATCGGGATAGCTGGCCAGCGCGTCGAGCAGCAGGATCATGCGTTCGATGACCTGGATCGAAATCTGGCCGGTCGCGGCGGGTTGATCGTTTTTCATGGAGAGATGGTGCAATGCAAGACGCTCTTTATATCACAATGTGAAAAATCGAAACAGTAATTTGCGAAAATTTTTCCTTTATCCAGATCAATTATTTCATCGTCGCGGATCCCGCGCACGCTGCCCGCCATTGCATAATGACGGCCGCTGCCCAGCTTCAACTCATCGAGGAATACGGCCATGCCCGTCATCACCACCATCGAAGATCTGCGCGTCCTGGCGCAAAAGCGCGTGCCGCGCATGTTCTACGACTATGCCGATTCCGGCTCCTGGACCGAATCGACCTATCGCGCCAACAGCGACGACTTCGGCCGCATCAAGTTCCGCCAGCGGGTCGCGGTCAACATGGAAAACCGCACGCTGGCATCGACCATGGTCGGGCAAAAGGTGGCGATGCCGGTGGCGCTGGCGCCGACCGGGCTGACCGGACTGCAGCACGCCGACGGCGAAATCCTGGCGGCGCGCGCGGCCGAGCGCTTCGGCGTGCCGTTCACGCTGTCGACGATGAGCATCTGCTCGATCGAGGACGTCGCCGCCAACACCACGCAGCCGTTCTGGTTCCAGGTGTATTTCATGCGCGACCGCGACTTCATGGAGCGGCTGATCGCGCGCGCCAAGGCGGCCAACTGCTCGGCGCTGGTGCTGACGCTGGATCTGCAGATCCTCGGCCAGCGCCACAAGGACTTGAAGAACGGCCTGTCGGCGCCGCCCAAGCTGACGCTGCCGAACCTCCTGAACATGATGACGCGGCCGCGCTGGTGCTGGGGCATGCTGAATACCCGTCGTCGCAGCTTCGGCAACATCGTCGGCCATGCCGGCGACGTGTCCGACATGTCGTCGCTGTCGGCCTGGACCGCGGAACAGTTCGATCCGCGACTGTCGTGGGACGATGTCCAATGGGTCAAGGAGCGCTGGGGCGGCAAACTGATCATCAAGGGCATCCTGGATGCCGAGGATGCGCGGCTGGCGGTACAAAGCGGTGCCGACGCCATCATCGTCTCCAACCACGGCGGCCGCCAGCTGGACGGCGCGCCGTCGACGATCGATATGCTGCCGCAGATCGTCGCCGCGGTCGGCGACGACATCGAGGTGCACCTGGACAGCGGCATTCGCTCCGGCCAGGACGTGCTGAAGGCGCTGGCGCTGGGCGCGCGCGGCGTCTACATCGGCCGCGCCTTCCTATACGGGCTGGGCGCGATGGGGGAGAGCGGCGTGCGCTGCGCGCTCGACGTGATCCGCAAGGAGATGGACGTGACGATGGCGCTGTGCGGACTGACCGATGTGCAAAAGGTCGATCGCGGCATCCTGCTGCCGGGCTCCTATTAAGCGGCGCCCGGCACCGCCATGGACGACGAACCGGCCGCCGTCAGCGGCTTCAAGAGCAAGAGCGGCTGGCGCCGGCTGCTGCGCGCCTGGGGCTATTCGAGGGCCGGCTTGAAGGCGGCCTGGCGCGGCGAGCATGCGTTCCGGCAGGAAATGTACGCGTTCGTGCCGGCGGCGCTGGTGGCGCTGCTGCTGCCGCTGGCGGCGCTGGAAAAGCTGCTGCTGATCGGCGTGCTGGTGCTGGTGCTGATCGTCGAGCTGATCAATTCGGCGATCGAGGCGGCGATCGACCGCGTGTCGCTGGAGCGTCATCCGCTGTCGAAGGCTGCCAAGGATTTCGGCAGCGCCGCAGTGTTGCTGGCCTGCCTGCTGGCGCTGGCTACCTGGAGCGTGCTGCTGTGGCCGTGGCTGTTCGGCGACGCCTGAGCGGGACATTGCCGCCTGGATCGTCAAAGCAGGGTAAGATGACGGCTGGCAATCCTTTCCGGACGTCATCGCCATGAAAACCACTTCCTTCTCCAAGACCGCTACTCTCAACCGCGACAAGCTGCACGCCGCGCTGGCGATGGCCGCATCGGCCGCGGTCAGCATCGGCGCCATTGTCTGGGCCTGGCGCGCGCTGCTGGTCTGAACCTGCTTTGCCCGTCTCCAACGAGACGGGAGTATGTCCAAAAAACGCCCGTTCCCTCCCACGGGAATGGCAGCTTTCAAGATACCCCTAGGTGTACCAATCGATGCCCGGCTACGGCCATGGCATCGGTGTGACGTCGACATACTGGCCGGAATCGCCCGGGCCCGGCGGCGGACCCTGATTGCCGGCGTCGAGCCGGGCACCGAGGATGGCGCTCAGTTCGCGCCGCGATTCGGCGAAATCCGATTCCATCAGCGGAAAATTGGGGTAGGGCCAGTGGGCGATCGCCCATTGCGTCATTTCCTCGAAGCGGCGCGTCAGTTCGGCGGCGAAATCCTCGGCGGCTTTGCGGTCCGGCATGGCGTTTCCTCCTTGTTTGCTGCTTGGCAATTTCAAGCCCGGCCGCTAGACTGGGGCGGCGCCGGTGGCGGCGCCTCGACCGGGAGGGAAAAATGAATCGCAGTCCATACAGGGCAGACCGTAAGCCCTGGGAAAAATTCGCCGCGGCGTCGCTGGCGGCAGGCTTCGCGGCGATCCTGAGCGCCTGCGCGCCGCTGGCACCGCAGGCGCAAACGGCGACGGTGATGACG
>JBATWJ010000529.1:0-3178 GCA_049672545.1 Burkholderiaceae bacterium | reverse complement strand
GCCGCGGCCTGCGCCTTGCCCGGTGCCGGTGCCGCCGCCGGCGGCTGCGCCGCGTACAGCGCATCCATGAAGTTGGCGCCGGATGCGGTCACCGCGTAGCGCCGCTGCAGCCGCATCAGGTCGAGCGTGGTCAGCGGCCGCACCCACGGCTGGTTCTTGCAGGCGTCGGCCAGGCCGGCGACGCCGGTGTCCTTCAGGTAGCGGTTGATGCCGGCGACGTAGCCTTCGGTCAGGTCCTTGATCTCGGTCGGCTGCCGGTCCCAGGTCGCTTGCACGGCTTGCGGATCGTTCAGGTACTTGTGATAGAAGTCGCTGCTGAGGTTGGTCTGGACGTCGTGGCCGCCGCTGCTGTCATAGGTGGCGGTCGGACCGAAGTATTTCGAACGTTCGCCATTGACGGTGACGATCATGTCGGCCAGCACGCAGAAATTGTCTTGCGCGAAGGCATAGCCAATGCCGTAACCGAGGCCCTTTTCATTGTCGGCCTTGACGTGCGGTACGCCGAACGAGGTGCGCCGCACTTCGGCCTTGTAGACCGCGACCGGCGGATTGACCGGGGTGTCGCCGCCGGGCGAGGTGGTGTTCGAACTGCCGCCGCATGCGGTCAACAGGAGGGCGAGGCTGGCGGCCGCCCAGAGCGGGCTGCGCCGACGGGTGCTGTGCATGCTGTCTCCTTTAGGTGTGTGTTGTCGTTGTGCGCCGTTCCCGCATCGGGCGATGGCGCTGGTGCGGGAATTGTCATATGGGTGCCGCCGCGGCAGCGGCGCCAAAGCCGTTGTTGTTGACGGGCGTCAAATTTGCTCTGGCGGCGCCATCCAGCCGGCGCCGGCTTGTGCAAAGCGGCCCGATTTCTTAAGCTGGCAATGTTTCCGCACGCCATCGGCGGCTGCCACCGCCTCCGGACATGTCCTATCCGCTCCGTCGCAAGACCTTTTTTTCCCGTATCGCGCCTCCGCTGGCGCGTCATCCGAACGGCATCGTGGTCGGTTGCGCGTTGTTCGTGCTGCTGATGTCGACGCTGGTGGTGGCGATCCTGATGCAGGAGCGACGCGACGCGGTGGCGCGCGCCGCCGGCAATGCGGAAAACCTGGCCGTGATGGTCGAGCGCGACCTGAGCCATACCTTCGCGCTGTTCGACCTGTCGTTGCAGGCGCTGGCCGAAGGCATTCGGGATCCGGGAGTGATGGCGTTGCCGTTACCGTATCGGCAGCAGTTGCTGTTCGACCGCGCGGCCGTGGCCGGCCCGCACATGGGTTCGCTGCTGTACGTCGACGCCAGCGGCGCCATCGCCGTCGATTCCGGCAGTGCGGTGCCGCGCGGCGGCGATTTCTCCGACCGTTCGTGGTTTTTCGTGCACCGCGACAGCCCCGACGCCGGGTTGTACATCAGCCCGCCGTACCAGTCGCGCCTGCGCGACGGCGACTGGAGCATCGCCTTCAGCCGGCGTGTCAATCATGCCGATGGCTCGTTCGCCGGCGTCGTCGTGGGCGCAATGCGCATCGAGTATTTCCGCCGGCTGCTGGCCGGCCTGAAGCTGGGGATGCACGGCACCATCACGCTGCTGCACGCCGGCGGCTCGGTGTTGATGCGCAATCCGGAACCGCCCGGCACGATCGGGCGCAGCCTGAAGGGCAGCGCCAACTTCGAACGCTTCATCGGCCCGCCCGGACAATGGTTCTTCGGCACGGCCGCCCTCGATGCCGAGCGCCGACTGTACGTCTATCGCAAGTTCGAGACCATCCCGCTGGTCCTCAGCATCGCGCCGGCCGCACGCGACATCTATGCGGCGTGGACGAGGCGCGCGTGGACGATCGGCACCTTGGCGGCGCTGCTGGCGGCGGCGCTGCTGGGTGCGGCTTGGCTGCTGGCGGAGGAGTTTCGCTACCGGCTGCAGACCGAAACCAGTCTGCTGCTGCTGTCGCGCACCGACGGCCTGACCGGCCTGTCCAACCGCCGCATGCTGGACGAGGCGCTGGCGCGTGAATGGCGCCGCGCGCAGCGCGCCGGCACGCCGTTGGCGGTGCTGTTCGTCGATATCGACCGCTTCAAGAACTACAACGATCATTACGGCCACCAGGCCGGCGACGACGCGCTGGCCGCAGTGGCGCAGGCGATCGGCGATGCGATCCGGCGGCCGGGCGACACCGCCGCACGCTACGGCGGCGAAGAATTCGTGGTGGTCTTGCCGGAGACCGACCTCGGCGGCGCACTGGCGGTAGCGGCGGCGATTCATGACGCGGTGCGGGCGCTGGCGATTCCGCACGAGCGCAGCGACTATCCGCTATTGACCGTCAGCATCGGCGCCGCCTGCAACCCGACCGGCGGCGAGCTCGATGTGGCTGCGCTACTGAAGGCGGCCGACGACGCGCTGTATGCGGCCAAGACCGGCGGCCGCAACCGCACGATGGCGGCTGTGCTGCCGGCGGTCGAAGCGGTCAATTAGGCAAGGGGGTATGGGCTTAATTCGACCAATTGACGCCCAGCCTGGGATATGTCATGTGGGAGTATTAGGCGTGTCGGGTTTTTTCGCCAGTCCCGCCTCGAACATCCGCACCTGATTGCGGCCGCCATGCTTGGCGGCGTACATCGCGGCGTCGGCATGCTTCATCAGCTCGGCGGCGTCGGTGCCGTGCTCCGGATAGACGGCGATGCCGATCGACGACGAGATCGCCGGGCGCACGCCGTCGCCCAGATCGAACGGCCGTGCCAGCGCATCGCGGATCAGCGCGGCCAGCGTTTGCGCTTCCTGCGCGGCGTGGATCGCCGGCAGCAGCAGCAGGAATTCGTCGCCGCCGATGCGCGCCACGGTATCCGAGGCGCGTACCGTTTCGCGCAGCCGCCGCGCCACCGCCTGCAGCAGCAGGTCGCCGGCCGGATGGCCCCAGGCGTCGTTGACCGGCTTGAACTGGTCGAGGTCGATGAACAGCACTGCCAGCCGCGACTGCTCGCGTCGTGCCAGCGCCAGCGCCTGTTGCAGGCGATCGGAAAACAGCGCCAGGTTGGGCAGGTCGGTCAGCGCGTCATGCTGTGCCAGGTGGCGGTAGCGCGCTTCGCTGACGCGCAGCGCCGCCGTCATTTCGGTCGCCAGCCGGTAGGCGCGCTCGCGCCCGGACGCCAGGCTCCACGTCAACAGCGTCAGCAGTAGCGACAGGCACAGGCCGGTGGCCGCGATCAGACG
>JBATWJ010000528.1:0-2549 GCA_049672545.1 Burkholderiaceae bacterium | reverse complement strand
GGTGATGCCGACACCCATTTCGGTGGCGGCGGCGGCCGACGCGGCGGACATCGCGGCGGCTTGGGCGGCACCGCTGGCGGCGTCGCCACCCAGGCCGAGCATTTGCAGCAAACCGGTCTTGGCTTCGCTGGCCAGCTGCTCTGCCGCCCAACGCGCCATGCCAGCAGTCAGATCGGACAGCATGCCGCGAACGGCATCGCCGAGCGACTTCGTGCGCGTAGCCAGACCTTCGAGTGCACTGGCGAACCCGGATTGGAAAGTCTTCCCGAACACGTCGCCAAGTTCGTTGGTCGCCACGCGCAGCGCACGCGTTTGCTGCAGCAGGTTCAAGACACCATCGGCCAGTTTCGGATCTCCGACCAGCTGGGCCAGTGTCGTCATGCGCGGGATCAAGGCATCGACTTCGTTTGCGGTCTGCTGGTGCAACGCCACGACCTGCTTGCGCGCGTCGATCTCGGAAATCAGGCCGGTTTGAACGTTGAGCTGGATGCTCTGCTCGGCGCGGCCCTGGTTGCCGAAAATGCGATCGACCTGCTGCTGCAGATCGGCCAACTCGGCCTTGGCCTTTTCGATGCTTTCCAGCCTGGCCAACTTGGCGAGTTCGGCATCCTTATCGATGTTTGGGTTGGTCGACTTCGCCAGGTCGGCACGTAGCTGACGGAACCGCTCGGTGATCTTCGCTGCGGCCGCGTCGGCGCTGCGGCCGGTCGCAGCCAGCAGCTGCGCGTCGAGATCCGCGAGTTCCTTGGGCAGGCGCGCGTCGATCTGCTTTTGTTCGCGGCGCTCTGCCAGCGTCTTGTTCAGCGCATCGGCCTGCTGCGCCATCGCCTGCAGCTGCTCGACCTGGGCCGGCAGCAGGTTGGCGCCTTCCTTGCTGAATTTCAGCCATTCTTCCAGTGCCGTGGTCCGCGAGTTTTCGCCCTCGGCCATGCCGGCATCGACGTTGGCGATCTTTTGCTGTTCCGCGGCGATCGCCTTGGCCAGCGCCAGGCGCTGTTGGCTGAAGGCAGATTCAGCCGGGTCGGCCTTGGGCTTGGGCGTCTTCGGCGTTAATTTCTCGGTGGCGCGCGCGATCTGATCGTCGATTTCGCCCTGCGTCTTGCCGAGCAGCTGGCCTTCCTCGCGGATCTTCCGCGTTTCCTCCGCCAGCTTCTCACGCCAGTTTTTCAGCGATTCGGCCCGGGCGTTAAACGACCTGTCGGCATCGATCTGCCGTTGCGTATTCCGCTTGTTCTCCGCCTCTCGTTCGGCCGCGTCGGCCTCGACCTGCATGGCGGCTTCCAGCGCGGCGATCTCCGCTTGCAGCCGCTTGCGGCGCTGCGCAACTGCGTCCGACTTACCGGCTGGACCGGTCAGCGAGTCGAGGTCGCGCAGTTCGGCCTGCTTGAACGCCAGCATGTCGCCATTGGTGCGGGTGCCGGGCAGCGCCTTCTGCATCTGCGCCCAGGCGTCCGACGCGGCCGAGCCTACGCGCTTCCACCATTTCTCGACACCGGTCAGGCTGCTGATCATTTGCGTCTGTAGATGATCGGCGAGGCGGCGCGACAGTTCCAGCTGCGCTTCTTCCTGGCGGCCTTGCTTGACCAGGGTTTCGATGTACTGGAATTGCGCCAGCGTTAAAAAATGAAAATGCTGGTTGAGTTTGTAGGCGCCTTCGCTGGGCCTTTCAAACATCTTAACCAGATCAGCTGCGGCGGCGGCCGTTTTCTGGCCGGTGACGGCAGCGTAGGTTTCGACGCTGCGGGTCAGGTTGCCGATAGTGTCGATGCCGAGCCGACCCGCCTGCACCATCGAGGTCGCCGCTTCGCGTGCGGCGCCGGTGTTGATGCCGCTGACTTGATTGGCGCGGGCGGCGATCTGCTCGACGCGGGACGCGGTGGCACCGGCGAAGTTGCCGGTGGTCTCAATGGCGAGATTGAAGCCGCGCACCTCCTGCGTGCCATCGTAGAACGCCTTCCCCAGCAGCGCCACGGTACTGGCAGCAATGACCAGCGGGTGTGTCAGCAACCCGACCGCCAGCGTCGCCAGGTTGGTCTGCTTGGCCAGCACCATCATGGTGCCCGGCATGCGCGAGAAATTGCCGGTCATCGCCTCACGCGCGAGCACCAACAACTCGCGCTTGGCACCGGCGGTTTCCAGGCCGAGCCGCTTCATCGCATCCGATGCTTCGCCGCCGTGCTTGGCGGCAGCGCGGGCGGCCTGCTCTTCGGCGCGTGCGGCGGCCTTGGCCGCTTCTTCGTCCCGATGCCAGGCGTCGATTTTCGCGCCGATCGCCGCCGCCGCCTTTTGCATCTCGACTGACAGGCCGGCCTGCTTGGCACGCATCGCCTCAAGTTCGGCGCGATTCTTTCCGAGCGCGTCGTACTGCATCTGCAGCCGGCCGAGGTAATCGGCGGCGGCCTTGTCGGCTTTGCTGCTCTCCTTCGTTGCCTGCGCCTGCACGCCGGCCAGGCCCGAGTATTCCGATGCCAGCTTGTTTAGCGCGCGCCCGGTACCGGTGGCGGCCTGGCCGGCCTGCTCGACGCCGATGGCGGCGTCGCGGGCAGCCG
>JBATWJ010000527.1:0-3809 GCA_049672545.1 Burkholderiaceae bacterium | reverse complement strand
GGCCTCGACCACGGTCGATACCGGCGGCACGGTGCGCAGGCGGGCGTCGCAGCCGGGCACGCTTTCGACGCCCTGGGCGATCAGTTCAGCCAGCTTGCGGGTGGCACCGTGCCGCGAGTAATACAGGATGAGTATGGTAAGGTGGACGCCGTTCATGCCCGGTATTATAGGGCCCGCCGTCGGCGGCGAAATGGGCGCCGGCCGCGGCGGCCCGGCCCGCTTCGGATAAAACCTCCCGCTTGCACATGTTCGGATCGCTTCTTTCGCGCTTGCGCGGCTTTACGATGAACCAGGCGCTGGGCCTGCTGCGCTTCGCCGCGCGCCGGCTTGACGAGGAGCAGCTGCCGCAGGTGGCCGGCAGCCTGACGTTTACCGTGGTATTCGCGCTGGTGCCGGTGCTGACGGTGGCGTTCGCGATCTTCACCGCCTTTCCGCTGTTCGCCACCTTCCGCGAATCGCTCGACGCCTACCTGATCCAGAGCCTGATGCCGCAGGGCGTGGCCGACACGATCATGGGCTACCTGAACCAGTTCGCGGCCAAGTCGGCCAAGCTGTCGGCGATCGGCGGCATCGCCCTGATCTTCACCGCGATCTCGATGATGTCGACCATCGAGCGCGTGTTCAATCAGATCTGGCGGGTGCGCCGCCCGCGGCCGTTCGTGCAGCGGATCCTGATCTACTGGGCCATCATCACGCTCGGGCCACTGGTTTTGGGCGTGTCGTTCACCGTCACCGCCTACCTGTCGGGCGCCGCCAGCGGCGTGGTCAGCTACGTGCCATTCGTCGGCGCGCTGTTCTACACGCTGCTGTCGGTGCTGCTGACCACCGGCGCCTACACGCTCCTGTACATGGTGGTGCCGAACCGCACGGTCGACTGGCGCGACGCCTTTTGCGGCGGCCTGCTGGCGGCGGTGGCGCTGGAACTGGCCAAGCGCCTGTTCGCGCTCTACATCACGGCGTTTCCCACTTACACCATCGTCTACGGCGCGGTGGCGGCGGTGCCGATCTTCCTGATCTGGATCTACCTGTTCTGGATGATCACGCTGGTCGGCGCGCTGTTGGCGGCGGCGCTGCCGCTGGTGCGCTACGAACGCTGGTGGTATGTGGCGCGCCCTGGCAGCGCTTTCGTCGATGCGATGGCGCTGTTGCGCGTGCTGTACGACGCGCGCGTACGGCGGCAGTCGGCGGTGGTCAGCGCGCGGTTGATGCGCGCCCGCACGCGGCTTGGTTTCGATGAAGCGGAAAGCCTGCTGCAGCAGATGCAGGACGCCGGCTGGGTCGGCCGTGTCAATTCCGAGGTGCCGGCGCGCATGCGCTGGCGGCAGCGGCTGAAGCTGGGCGCGCCGTCCTTGGCCGGGCGCTAGCGCTGGGTGCTGCTGGCCAATCCGGCGCAGCTGAAGCTGGCCGACGTCTACCGGATGTTCGTGTTCGAGCCGGGCGCCGACGGTGCGCTGGCGCGGCTGGCGGAAGGCGCGATCGAGCGCGGCCTGGACCAGTCGCTGGCCGACTGGTTCGAACGGGGCGGCGCTACAGCGGAATCTTCCCGGTCAGCAGCTGCCAGTACATCACCCAGTCACCCATGAACGAGTAAATCGGCTGCTTGAACGAGGCCGGCCGGTTCTTCTCGAAGCCGAAGTGCCCGATCCACGCGAACAGATAGCCGCACACCAGTCCGGCCAGCAGCCACCACGCATTGCGCTCGACCACTGCCGCGGCGACGCACAGCAGCGCCAGCGACGAACCGGCAAAGTGCAGCCGGCGGCAGGTGCGGTTGGAATGCTCGGACAGATAGAACGGATAGAACTCGGCGAAGCGGCGGTACTTGGTGGCGGCGGCGGTGGACATGGCGGTCTCCTTTGTGCTCTCCATCAACATGGGAGTATGATCAAATTTACAAGTATTGACGCCCGACACAAGCGGCAGGCGTGGGGAGTATCTGAAAACCTCGGTGCCCGCCTGCCGCCATTTGGGCCGAATTTACCCTAAGCGCGCGCGAATTCAAACAGCGCGTCCAGCACCGCGTCCGGCTGCTCCGCCATCAGCGCGTGGCCGCTGCCGTCGATCTGCCGCACCTGCGCGTTCGGCACCAGCGCCGCCAGCGCCATGCCGGCCTTCGGCGGCGTCATCAGGTCGCGCCGGCCGAGCAGAAACAACGCCGGGCAGGCCAGCGCACGCGCCGCCGCTTCGCCATTGCCGTAGGCGTTGCAGGCGGAAAAATCGGTGAAGAACACCTTTTCCGGGTTGTGGCGCGACACGTACTGCATCAGGCGCCGGCTGCCGCCCAGTACCGAAAATCCCGGTCCGGGCGCGGACGGCTTTTGCGCGATCGACGAATGCGACCAGATATTGACCATGTCGATCGCGGCCGGCTCGTCGTCGCGCGCCGCGTTCAACAGCGCATCCGACACCTTCATCGGATAAGCGGTGCCGACCAGCGCCACCTTGGCCACCCGCTGCGGCGCGCGCTGCGCCGCTTCCAGTGCGATCAGCGACCCCATGCTGTGGCCGATCAGCGTCGCCTGCCGCACGCCGGCCGCATCCAGCAGTGCCAGCAGCCAGTCGGCCATCGCCTCGATCGACGCCAGCGGCGCGCCGCCGCTGCGGCCGTGGCCGGGCAGGTCGAGCGCCAGCACGCCGAAGCCGTGGTGGGCGAAGTAGCGGGTCTGCAGCACCCACACCGAATGGTCGTTCTGTGCGCCGTGGATGAACACCGCGGTCGGCAGCGCCGCGTCGAACGCCTTGCCGCCGGTGTAGCAGTAGGCGGGTTGTCCGTGGACCGTCAGTTGCATGTCAGGCTCCCTTGCGCTTGGTGTCGCGCTGCGCTGCCTTCAGCCCGCGCGCCAGGTCTTCGATCAGGTCGTCCGGGTCTTCCAGCCCGATCGACAGCCGCATCGTGCCTTCGCGGATACCGGCCGCCGCCAGCTGCTCGCTCGGCACGCGGAAATGGGTGGTCGAGGCCGGGTGGATCACCAGCGACTTGGCGTCGCCGACGTTGGCCAGGTGCGAAAAGATCTCCAGCGCTTCGACGAAGCGGGCGCCGGCCGCGCGGTCGCCCTTGATGACGAACGAAAACACCGCGCCGCAACCCTTCGGCAGCAGCTTCTGCGCCAGCTGGTGGTCCGGGTGCGATTCCAGTTCCGGGTACGACACCGCTTCCACCGCCGGATGCGCGGCGAGGAATTCGACGATTTTGCGCGTATTGGCGACGTGCCGTTCCATGCGCAGGCCGAGCGTCTCGATCCCCTGCAGGATCGCGAACGCATTGTGCGGGCTCAAGGCGGCGCCGAAGTCGCGGATGCCTTCCCGCCGCGCCCGCAGCGCGAACGGCGCCACCGACGATTCCTCGGAAAACACCATGCCGTGGAAACCGTCGTACGGCTCGCACAGCTCGGCGAAGTGGCCGGTCTTGTCATACGCCTGTTGCCAGTCGAAGCGGCCGCCGTCGACCAGGAGGCCGCCCATCGCGGTGCCGTGTCCGCACAGGAACTTGGTGGCCGCGTGCATCACCAGGTCGGCACCGAGCTCGAACGGCCGCTGCAGGTACGGCGTGCTGAAGGTGGCGTCGACCATCAGCGGCAGGTGATGTTCATGCGCGATCGCCGCCACGTTCGGGATGTCGAGCACGTCCAGCCCCGGGTTGCCGAGGTTTTCGGCGAACAGCACCTTGGTGTTGGGCCGGATCGCCGCGCGCCAGGCGTCGAGGTCGCGCGGATCGACGAAGCTGGTCTCGATGCCGAAGCGCTTCATCGTGTAGGCCAGCAGGTTCTGCGAGCCGCCGTAGATCGCGCGCGACGCCACCACGTGCGAGC
>JBATWJ010000526.1:0-2361 GCA_049672545.1 Burkholderiaceae bacterium | reverse complement strand
GGCGGACTGCGCATCCTGCATGTGTCCAGCGGTGCCGCGCAAAGCCCGTACGCAGGCTGGAGCGTGTATTGCGCGACCAAGGCGGCGCTCGACCAGCATGCGCGCGCTGCGGCGCTCGACCAGGTGTCCGGAGTGCGCATCTGCAGCCTGGCGCCGGGTGTCATCGATACCGGCATGCAAGCGGAAATCCGCGCCACGCCGCTGGAAAACTTCCCCAGCCGCGAGCGCTTCGATGGCCTGAAACGCGACGGCCAGTTGACGGCGCCGGAGGAGGCCGGCAGGCGGCTGGTGGATTTTCTGCTGGGCACGCAATTCGGCCGCGAACCGGTGGCCGATCTGCGCCGGCTCTGAGGAGAGCCGATTCGGCCTGACCTGACTGGCTGATGCCGGCCGCCTTGCCCCCGGCACGGCGTTGCGTCTCCTTGCCGTAGCCCCCGCTACGGCGCGTCCGTCCTCTCCCTCATTCCCTCTCCACACAAGTGGAGAGGGATGCAAATTGCTCCCTTCTCCCGCTTTGCGGGAGAAGGGTTGGGGAAGAGGGCTTGCGCCTTGTGCCAGAGGCAATCCGCCTCGGCCTCAGCAAGCCAGTCAGGCCGAATCCGCTCTAGCGCCGCCCGCCGCGGCGGTCAATCGTCCTTCAGCGACGCCATGTCGATCACGAAGCGGTACTTGACGTCGCTTTTCAGCATCCGCTCGTAGGCGTCGTTGATCTTCTGGATCGGGATCAGCTCGATGTCCGAGGCGAGTCCGTGTTCCGCACAGAAGTTCAGCATTTCCTGGGTTTCGGCGATGCCGCCGATCAGCGAGCCGGCCAGGCTGCGGCGCTTGAAAATCAGGTTGAAGACGCGCGGCGACGGATGCGGCGTGGCCGGGGCGCCGACTAGCGTCATGGTGCCGTCGCGCTTCAACAGTGTCAGGAAGGCGTCCAGGTCGTGCGGCGCCGCCACCGTGTTCAGGATGAAGTCGAAGCTGTTCTGCTGCGCCGCCATCTCGTCGGTGTTTTTCGAGATCACCACTTCGTCGGCGCCCAGGCGCAGCGCGTCCTCCTTCTTGTCCGGCGAGGTGGTGAACAGCACCACGCGCGCGCCCATCGCATGCGCCAGCTTGATCCCCATGTGGCCGAGGCCGCCCAGGCCGACGATGCCGACCTTCTGGCCCGGCCCGACCTTCCAGTGCCGTAGCGGCGAATAGGTGGTGATGCCGGCGCACAGCAGCGGCGCGGCGGCGGCCGGATCCATCCCGTCCGGGATGCGCAGCACGAATTTTTCGTCGACCACGATATGGTCCGAATAGCCGCCGTAGGTGGTGTTGCCGGTCTGTTTCTCGATGCCGTTGTAGGTGCCGGTGAAGCCATTCTCGCAGTATTGCTCCAGCCCCTCGTCGCAGCTGACGCAATGCTGGCAGGAATCGACCATGCAGCCGACGCCGGCGACGTCGCCGACCTTGAGCTTGCCGACTTCGGCGCCGACCGCCGTCACGCGGCCGATGATTTCATGGCCCGGCACCAGCGGATAGGTAGTGCCGCCCCATTCGTTGCGGGCGGCGTGCAGGTCGGAATGGCAGACGCCGCAATACAAAATTTCGATGCGGACATCGCGTGGGCCGGGTTCGCGCCGCTCGAAGCGCAGCGGACCCAGCGGCTGGTCGGCGGCGGTGGCGCCGTAACCGAAAGAGGCGTGCATGGTGATGGACTCCTTGAACTGAGGAAAGGGCCGCGCGGGCCGGGCAATACGTGGTCGCGCGGCGTATGCCGAAAGGAGTCATGTATACACCAAAGCGGCGCCGGCCGTGTCGGAATGCCAATGGCGGCATCAAGCCGCCGCAGCCCGCTTCAGGCCGCCGCCGCCTTGCGCGGCGCCATCGTCAGCAGCATCACGCTCATCAGGATCACCGCCATCGCCAGCACTTCGCGGCTGCTGACGATCTCGCCGCCGAACAGCACGCCCAGCGCCACCGCGATTACCGGGTTGACATAGGCATAGCTGGATGCCAGCGCCGGGGACACCCGCGCCAGCGTGTACATGTAGGCGGAAAAGCCGACCAGCGAGCCGATCGTGACCAGGTAGATCCACGCCAGCCATGCCTGCCAGCTGGCTTCGGCCAGCATGGCGGCGCTCAGCGACTCGCCCTTGAACAGGCCAACCACCACCAGGAACAGGCCGCCGACGATCATTTCGCTGGCGAAACCGATTGCGCCGGGTGCCACCTTCAGCTTCTTTTGCGACAGCACCGAGCCGAACGACCAGCAGGTCACCGCGGCCATTAGCGCCAGCGCACCCAACGGCGAGCCGGACAGGCCGGCGCCGCTGGCCAGCAGCAGCACGCCGGCGAAGCCGACGCCGATGCCGACCCATTCGCGCC
>JBATWJ010000525.1:0-8826 GCA_049672545.1 Burkholderiaceae bacterium | reverse complement strand
GTGCCGGCGGATTGCGACTGGGTCGAACCGCCGGCACTGCTGGTGCCCTGCCTCGGCTTCAATGGACAGCGGCTGCGGCTCGGCTATGGCGGCGGCTTCTACGATCGCACGCTGGCGGCGGCGCGGCGCGCCGCGATCGGTATCGCCTACGGCTGTCTGCGTGCCGAGTTCGACGGCGCGCCGCACGACGTCGCGCTCGACTGCATCATCACCGAAGACGGCTGCTGGTAACGATCGCCGGCTCAGGCTGCCGCGCGCGGCAGCCGCTGCAGGATCGCCTCGGTCGGCACCGCCTGGTTCAGCGTGTAGAAGTGCAGCCCGGGAGCGCCGCCGGCCAGCAGCCGCTCGCACAGCGCCGCCACCACATCCAGCCCGAAGGCGCGGATCGACGCCGTATCGTCGCCGAAGCTCATCAGCTTCAGCCGGATCCAGCGCGGGATTTCGGCGCCGCACATTTCGGAAAAGCGCAGCAGCTGCGAGCAATTGGTGATCGGCATGATGCCGGCCACGATCGGCACCGTCACGCCCGCCTTCTGCGCCTCGTCGACGAAGCGGAAGTAGGCATCGGCGTTGTAGAAGTACTGCGTGATCGCGGCATCGGCACCGGCCTGCACCTTGCGCACGAAGTGGCGCAGATCGTCCTGGGGCGACTTCGCCTGCGGATGCGTTTCCGGATAAGCGGCGACTTCGACGTGGAACCAGTCGCCGGTCTCGGTGCGGATGAATTCGACCAACTCGCTGGCATGGCGAAATTCCCCGGCTTCCGCCAGTTGTGCACCGAAGCCGCTCGGCAGGTCGCCGCGCAGCGCCACCAGGCGGCGGATCCCGGCTTCCCGGTATTGCGCCAGGATCGCCCGCAGCGTGTCACGCGAGCTGCCCATACAGGATAGGTGCGGCGCCGCGTCGTGGCCTTCGCGCTGGATGTCGAGCACGGTATCGAGCGTGCCCTTCTGGGTCGAGCCGCCGGCACCGAAGGTAACCGAGAAATACTTCGGTCCCAACTGTGCCAGCCGCGCGCGTACGGCGCGCAGCTTGTCGGCACCTTCGGCGGTCTTGGGAGGGAAGAATTCGATGCTGAAGTTCGGAGGGGTCATGATATTTTCAGAAGCAGCGCCGACAGCGCCCAGGAAATGATGCTGTACAGGATCGCAGCGCCGACCGCCGACCAGAAGCCGGCGACATGGAAGCCGCCGACCAGCTGCGCCACCACCCAGAACATCAGGCCGTTGATAATCAGGATGAACAGGCCCAGCGTCAGCAGCGTCACCGGCAGCGTCAACAGCACCAGCACCGGACGCACCAGCGTGTTGACCAGACCTAGCACCAGCGCTGCGATCAGCGCGGTCCAGAAGCTGTCGACCTGCACCGACTGCATCAGATAGGGCAATGCCAGCAGCGCCAGCGCATTGATGATCCAGGTAATCAGCAGGGTCATGGCGGTTCCTTCCAGTGGACGATCGGCAAGCGGAAATCGCGAGGCGCCGGCGGCGCCTCGCGCGGCGGATCAGTAGCGGTAATGCTCGGTCTTGTACGGACCGGCCTTGGGCACGCCGATGTAGGCGGCCTGCTGGTCGGTCAGTTCGGTCAGCTGAGCATTCAGCTTCTTCAGCTGCAGCCGCGCCACCTTTTCGTCCAGGTGCTTCGGCAGCGTGTAGACACCGACCGGGTAGGCGCCGGTGTTGGTGAACAGCTCGATCTGGGCGATGGTCTGGTTGGCGAACGACGAGCTCATCACGTACGACGGATGGCCGGTGCCGCAGCCGAGATTCACGAGACGGCCTTCGGCCAGCAGGATGATGCGGCGACCGGACGGGAAGATCACATGGTCGACCTGCGGCTTGATGTTTTCCCAGGTGTATTGCTTGAGCGCGGCGACTTCGATCTCGTTGTCGAAGTGGCCGATGTTGCAGACGATCGCCTGGTCCTTCATGCGCGTCATGTGCTCGTGCGTGATCACATGGTAGTTGCCGGTGCAGGTGACGAAGATATCGCCATGCTCGGCCGCGTAGTCCATGGTCACCACACGGTACCCCTCCATCGCCGCCTGCAGCGCGCAGATCGGGTCGATCTCGGTGACCCAGACT
Source organism: Burkholderiaceae bacterium (assembly GCA_049672545.1). Taxonomy (GTDB): domain Bacteria; phylum Pseudomonadota; class Gammaproteobacteria; order Burkholderiales; family Burkholderiaceae_D; genus DATJCV01. Next base: position 6,742 of record JBATWJ010000525.1, on the reverse strand, counting down.
TGCGCCGACAGCGCGCGCAAGGCTTGCGCCGAGCCCTTGCCGACGTCGCCGTAGCCGCACACCACGGCGACCTTGCCGGCGATCATGACGTCGGTGGCGCGCTTGATGCCGTCCACCAGCGATTCGCGGCAGCCGTACAGATTGTCGAACTTGGACTTGGTCACCGAATCGTTGACGTTGATCGCCGGGAAGGCCAGCTTGCCTTCCTTGTGCATCTGGTACAGGCGGTGCACGCCGGTGGTGGTTTCCTCGGTCACGCCCTTGATTTGCGCCAGCCGCGTCGAATACCAGGCCGGGTCGGTCGCCAGCTTTTTCTTGATCGCATTGAACAGGCAGACCGCTTCTTCCGAATCCGGGCTGGCCAGCACGCCGGCGTCCTTCTCGGCGCGCGCGCCCAGATGCAGCAGTAGCGTGGCGTCGCCGCCATCGTCCAAGATCATGTTGGCGGCGGTGCCGGCCGGCCAGTCGAAGATGCGGTGAGTGTAATCCCAGTATTCGTCCAGCGTCTCGCCCTTGACCGCGAACACCGGCGTGCCGCTGGCGGCGATCGCCGCCGCCGCGTGGTCCTGGGTCGAATAGATGTTGCACGACGCCCAGCGCACTTCGGCGCCGAGCGCTTCTAGCGTCTGGATCAGCACCGCGGTCTGGATCGTCATGTGCAGCGAACCGGCAATGCGCGCACCCTTCAGCGGCTGGCTGGCGGCGAATTCCTCGCGGATCGCCATCAGGCCCGGCATCTCGGTTTCGGCGATGCGGATTTCCTTGCGGCCCCAGTCGGCCAGGTTCAGGTCGGCGACCAGGAAATCGTTGCTGCGGGTGGGAGAAGAAGAAATCACGGCGCTCATCACGCCCTCCTTTCAGAAAGAAAAAAGTAACGTGAGCGCGGTTGCTTGGGATCGTGCAGCGAGCCTGGCGGAGAGAAAATCCGTCGCAACGCTCCTCACTGCAGAGAAGGCATTTTAATGCAAAACCTATGGTGCTGTTCAGCTGCGGTGTCGCCAACTCTCGACTATTCTCCAGATCAAAAAATAGACCGCCCCAACCAAAGCTCCATAGAGATGTGCCAGCGTCACTACAGGTGCACCGATTATATGGGACGTTTGAACGGGCGAGCCTGAATGCCACTCAACCGTCATTTTTACCAATAACAGCGCAAGACCCGCGCCACCGACGATACGTGTAGCCGAGTGAAGTGCCGGTGGCCGTAGCCAGCATCCTGCCAGCGCGCAGCCGGCCCACAGGCCGTGCAGGACGCCGGACAGTCCGGCATACCAGATTAGCTGAGGCTGGAACCACCATAGGAAGCCGGCAACGCCTAGCGCAGAACACAGCATCAACCCTGCGCCATGTGCAAGGGGAAGATCCGCCCACAGCAACTCGCCAATCAGGAACAGGCCGATCACGTTCAGCAGTAGATGTGCGCCATTCACGTGCACCAGATGCGCACTTAATAGGCGCCACAACTGGCCGGCCGCCAGTCCTGCACGATCGTATCGAAACTCTGTCAAGCCATGCGGCCAGATCGTCATCAGTAACGCACAAAAAGCGACACCCGCGCAGAGCAACCATTTGCTCCGGCGGGTGTTGAAAGACGGCTCATCGGTCCGCATGCATCTGCGGCCAATCGGCCGCTACTGTTTTGCCGGCTTTATCCGGCCCGGCCGACGATCGTGCGGCGCAAGCGCAAACCTCCAGCCAGTGATGCCAGCGCCAGCAGTACGCCCCAATCCAGGCTACCACCGCCACCACCACCGCCGCCAGACGGTGCGGTGATGGTAATGGTCGCGCTGCCGTTTTCGCTATTGGCGTCGTTATCGCTGGCATAGTAGGTCACCGTATAGGTGCCAACCGGCCCAGCGTTCGACCAGTTGAATTCGCCTGCTGCGCTCAGGCTGGCGCCGCTTGGCAGATCCACTGAATGGAAGATCGGCGTGTCGCCATCGGTATCAACGGCTTCAATCTTGAAACTGATCGTACTACCGACCACACCGCTTTGCGGCGCCATCGGCTTCAGCACCGGCGCCGAGTTGACCCGCACCGTGGCGGTCGCGCTGCCGCTCTGGCCGCCGCTGTCGGTGGCGGTCAGCGTGAACGAAACCGTGCCGGTCGACGGTGCGGTGAAGCTGGCGTTGGCGGTATTCGCATTGGCGATCGCGCCGACCGAATCGCCGCTGGCTTGAGCCCATAGGTAGGAAGCGATAGTCCGGCCACTGCCGGCAGTCGCCGTTCCTGTCAGCTCCACGACGGTATTCGGTTTCACCACCCGCGAGGCATCAACCGTCAGTGTGACTACCGGTGGAGTGCTAGGAAGCGCCGCCAGCGTGGCAGCGGCGTCCAGCAACCCCTTGCCGCACTTGCCAACATTAGTACCCGAAACGCAAGTGGTTCCGGCCGGATGAGGACGCGCCGAGTTTTGCAGGTACGTCTTGACCTCGTCCGGCGTCAAGTCCGGCTTCAGCGAAAACATCAGCGCCGCCACGCCGGCCACGTGCGGCGTCGCCATGCTGGTACCCTGGTAGTTCGCATAGTTGTCAGCCACCGGCCCCATCTTGCCGCTGTTCAGCGTCGAATAGACACCCGGGCCATTCGGCGTCACAAAGGTACTACAGAGGCGAGCGACGTTGCCGCAGCCACCGCCTGGAGCACTAATCGCCGTTTCAGCACCGATATTGGCATAGTCAGTGTTATCCCCATCGATTGCATGTGCGGTGACCGCGATCACGCCAGCGCAATTGGCTGGCTGGCCCACGCTGGCGGCCCCATCGTTTCCAGTGGCGGCAATGATTACACTGCCCGAGGCACGAATGTCATTCACTGCCGTCTGATAAGGGACTCCGCAGGCACCATCACCACCGAGGCTGAGATTCAGCACCTTGGCCGGATTGGGATTGTTTGGGACACCAGGCACGGTGAGGCCCGCCGCCCAACGCATACCATCAATGATGTCGGAACTCGTGCCGCCACATTTGCCAAGTACTCGTACCGGCAATATTTGCGCCGCGGGCGCGACACCTACCCCACCCTGACCATTGTTCATCCGGGCGGCGATCGTGCCAGCAACATGAGTGCCGTGCCAGCTGGAGTCAGTTGGCTGAGCCCGGGGCGAGCACAAGCCGTTGGCGATACCGTAGGTAATCTCCGCCGGCGTCAGCCAGTCGCCGGTATCGGTGGCATCGGCGCCGCGACCAGCGACATTGTTAGCCCTCCAGGCGTTGGTAATGAAATTGTAGCCCGGCAGCAACGGAGTCAGATCGGCGTGCGCCATGACACCGGTATCGATCACGGCCACGGTGACCTTGCTACCGCCTGTCGTCAGATCCCAGGCAGCAGGCAGATTGGCGCCGCCCAGGTTGGCACCGCTAGGAGCGAAATAATGCCACTGCTTGGTCGCATAGTCCGGATCGGTTGGCGTCGCGTACGGGTGCATCAGTTGATCCGGCTCAGCCCATTCGACACCTGCATCGCCCATCAGGCGCGCGGCGATGACGCGTGCCTCGGACAGCGGCACCGGTTTTTCCAGTCGCAGCACGTGCGCCCCACCCGACATCGGACGTGCTACGGAAAGCGCCGTCGCTGCCGCCGTGGACAAGGCGCTGGCGTCGGAGCGCTGTAGCGCAGTCGCCAGCTTCGCGCCATAGCGCGGCTTGATCATTAGTTGCGACACCATTTCCTCGGCTAACGCCGGTTTTGCGCTAGCCGACTGGACCTGCGCCGGCCACTTCGGCGGTGGTGTCGCGTGCGCAGCCATGGCAGTCAACGCCGCAGTTACCACAAGGCTCAACAATATGCCTTGCAGCTTGTTCTCCTTGCCTACTTTCATTATTTCTCTCTCCCTGATGTAAGACATGCCGAGATTCGGCACTGCTGGGCGGCAGTACTAAACCACCGCGTTTTACTGCACTACAAGGCCTTCATTACCGCGTCGGGCTCGACCCATTGCACGGCCGGATGTTTTTTGATCGTCTCCAAATCGTCCTGCAGGTGCTGTAAGCTCTTCGCCGCTTGCCTGATCACACATGCCTCGCCCGACATCGGCCGAACGACCTGCAACGACACGCGCGCTTCAGCGGCAAAACGCGCGACCGCAGCGGCATCGCAGGCGACGGTGCCGGGTTTGAAGCGGATGATCAATTGGCGAAAGGCTTCTGAAGCGCCAATCGCCGGAGGCAGTCCGGCGATTGGCGCAGATGGTGGAGGAGATTGGCAGGCGGCAATGCCTGAAAACGCTAGCGAACCGGTCGCGAACAAGAAAGATCGGCGCATGCTGCTCCTTCTTTAGTTTCTGTTTGTCAACAATAATCGGGAATGTAATCGATTGCCATATTCCCCACAACCATGAAATGGTTAAATTTTGAAAACAAAAACGCGCTGGTTATTTCTCCAGCGCGTTCTTTTTTGTGACAGTAAGTCGGATTTAATGCCCGGCCGCAGCCCTCAATGCCGCCGCACGATCGGTACGTTCCCAGCTGAACTCTGGTTCCTCGCGGCCGAAATGGCCGTAGGCGGCGGTCTTGGCATAGATCGGCCGCAGCAGGTCGAGCATTTGCACGATGCCTTTCGGCCGCAGGTCGAAATGCTCCTGCACCAGCTGCGCCAGCTTTTCGTCGCTGATCTTGCCGGTGCCGAAGGTGGTCACCATCACCGAGGTCGGGCGCGAGACGCCGATTGCGTACGAGACCTGGATCTGGCAGCGCTCGGCCAGTCCGGCGGCGACGATGTTCTTGGCGACGTAACGGCCGGCATAAGCGGCCGAGCGGTCGACCTTGGAGGCATCCTTGCCGGAGAATGCGCCGCCGCCATGCGGCGCCGCGCCGCCGTAGGTATCGACGATGATCTTGCGCCCGGTCAAGCCGCAATCGCCTTGCGGGCCGCCGATCACGAAGCGGCCGGTCGGGTTGATCAGGTAGCGCGTGTTGTGCAGCCATTCGGCTGGCAGCACCGGCTTGATCAGCAGTTCGATCGCCGCTTCCTCGATCGCCGCATGCTTGACGTCGGGCGCATGCTGGGTCGACAGCACGATGGTGTCGACCGCAACCGGGCGACCGTCGACGTAGCGCAGCGTCACCTGCGACTTGGCGTCGGGCCGCAGCCAGGGCAGGCGGCCGTCCTTGCGCAGCTGCGACTGCCGTTCGACGATGCGGTGGGCATAGTGGATTGCGGCTGGCATCAGTTCCGGCGTTTCGTCGCAGGCGTAGCCGAACATCAGGCCCTGATCGCCGGCGCCCTGGTCGAGATCGACGCCCTCGCCTTCGTTGACGCCCTGCGCGATGTCGGGCGACTGCTTGTCGTAGCACACCATCACCGAGCAGCTCTTGTAGTCGATGCCGTAGTCGGCGTTGTCGTAGCCGATGCGCTTCAGGGTGTCGCGCGCGACCTGGATGTAGTCGATATTGGCGTTGGCGGTGATTTCCCCGGCCAGCAGCACCAGCCCGGTATTGCACAGAGTTTCGGCGGCGACGCGTGCGCGCGGATCCTGTTCCAGCGCGGCATCGAGGATGGCGTCGGAGATCTGGTCGGCGACTTTGTCGGGATGGCCTTCGGAAACGGATTCCGAAGTGAAGAGGTATTCGTTTGCTGTCATGACAGGCTCCTGTTGCAATGAGGACCATGTCGCGGCCAACTGCAAGAGCCTGCGACGCTTTAGCGAATTTTCCGCAACATTGCCGTTGCGGACCGCCTCGCAAGTTGTCTAATTAAACTTGGCGGATACTGCTTTGTGCTATTTTACGCCTCTTGAAAAATTCCGGTCCGGCGGGGCCGTCTTTCTTCCCGCCTTCCGCCTCCCTCCATGCTGGTCTTCCTGTTCCGCCTGCTGTCGACCCTGCCGCTGCCGCTGCTGCACGCGGCCGGCACCGCGCTCGGCTGGCTGACGTACTTGGCGTCGCCGACCTACCGCCGGCGCCTAACCGCCAACATCACGCAAGCCGGCTTCCAGCGCCATCGACGCGCGGCGATCGCCGAAGCGGGCAAGAGCATTGCCGAACTGCCGTTCATCTGGTGCGCACGACCCGAGCGCGTGCTGCGCCGGGTCGAGGTCGCCAACTGGGAATTGGTGCAGGCGGCGCTGGACGCGCGCGCCGGCGTGATCTTCCTGACGCCGCACCTGGGCTGCTTCGAAGTCAGCGCCCAGGTCACCGCCGTCCACACGCCGCTGACGGTGCTGTATCGGCCGCCGCGCAAGGCGGCCTTGAAACCGTTGGTGGAAGGCGCGCGTGCGCGCGGCAGGCTGTTTCTGGCGCCGGCCAATCTCGGCGGCGTGCGCCTGCTGCTAAAGGCGCTGAAACGCAACGAGACCGTCGGCGTGCTGCCGGACCAGGTGCCGCAGCACGGCGAAGGCGTCTGGGCCGACTTCTTCGGCCGCCCGGCCTACACGATGACGCTGCCGGCCAAGCTGCAGCAGATGTCCGGCGCGCCGATCATCCTCGCCTATGCCGAACGGCTGCCGCGCGGGCGCGGCTATCGGCTGCACTTCGTCGAATTCGGCCAGCTGGCGGCCGGCGACGCGCAGCAGCAGGCGCGGCAGCTGAGCGCGGCGATGGAAGCACTGATCGCCCGCTGCCCGGCGCAATACCTGTGGAGCTACCAGCGCTACAAGACTCCGCCGGGCGTGACGCCGCCGGACGTGACGCAGGCGGCGACATGAGGCTGCTGCTGGGCTTGCTGTGGCTGCTGCACTGGCTGCCGCTGCCGCTGTTGGGACGGCTCGGCGAAGCGATCGGCGCCCTGCTGTTCATGGCCGTGC
>JBATWJ010000524.1:0-2781 GCA_049672545.1 Burkholderiaceae bacterium | reverse complement strand
CGTGATGGGACCGCTGGCCGGCGGGGTGCTGACCGAGCACCTGTCGTGGCGCTGGATCTTCTGGATCAACCTGCCGCTCGGGCTGGCCGCCTTCGTCATTTCGCGCCGCGCGCTGGCGCGGCTGCCGGTACCGCACGTCAAGCGGCCGATCGACTATGTCGGCGCGCTGTTGCTGTCGCTCGGCCTGTCACTGCTGCTGATCGGCATCACCCGGATCGGCCAGGGCGTGTCCTGGCGTGAGGTGGACAACCTGGTGCTGTTCGGTGTCGCCGCGGCGGCGCTGGCCGCCTTCCTGTGGCAGGAGCGGCGCGCGCCGGAGCCGATCATCCCGCTGACGCTGTTCGCGATTCCGACCATGGGCCTGTGCTGCGCGATCTTGTTCATCGCCTTCTGCCAGATCGTGTCGCTGTCGGTGCTGATCCCGCTGCGGCTGCAAATGATCACCGATTCCGGCGCGCAGGGCTCGGCCTTCCAGCTGATCCCGCTGTCGCTGGCGATTCCGTTTGGCGCCTATATCGGCGGTAGCCTGACTGCGCGCAGCGGGCGCTTCAAGCGCGTGCAGCTGGTCGGCGCGCTGATGGTGCCGCTGGCGGTGGCCGGGCTGGCGCTGATCGATCCGCGCGCCGCCGTCCTCGGCGGACTGCTGATGGCCATTACCGGGATCGGCATCGGCCTGCAACTGCCGACCTCGATGGTGGCAGTGCAGAACGCGGTCCCGCATCGCCATGTCGGCATCGCGACCGCCGTCACCGCGTTCTTCCGCTCGCTCGGGGCGGCGATCGGCGTTGCGGTGCTGATGGCGTTGCTGCTGGCGATCCTGCACGACAAGGCGCCGGCGCTGGCCGGCAGCGAATCAGGCGCCGCGGTGATCCGCGCGATGGTGAGCGAAGGCGCCACCGCGACGCCGGCACTGGCGCCGGAACTGCACATGCAGCTGGCGGCGGCGGTGCAAGGCGCATTCCGTTCGATCTTCCTGTTCGCCGCGCTGGTAGCGTCGCTGTCGGTGCTGCTGGCATGGCGGATGCCGGACGACGAACTTGGCACGCAAATGCCGCACTGATAGATCCGCGCCCTGGGCGCTGCGCTACGGCTTGATCTGGGCGCGGATTTCGCCGCCTGGGTGCGCAGCGCTATGGACGTTGACGTACAGCTGACCGTTCTTGAAGGCCTGATATTGCTCGTCGGTCAGACGGGCTCCGGCGGGCACCGTCCACTGGCTAGCGCCTTTCTTTTCCAGCGGCACGATGATCGGGCCGTTCTTGCCGGCCGGCGCGTGATGGATGTGCGCCATCGTGCCGTCGACGCCGGTAGTGGTGATCGTGCCTGCGACGCTATGGTCGTCATTGATGGTGATCGCGCCGCTACCGGCGGCCTGGGTGGTGACCGGTGGCACTTCCTGACCGCCAGTCAGCGCCAGTTCGGCGTTTCCTGCATGAGCGGCGCCAGCAGCCAGTACGCCGGCGGCCAGCAGGGCCAGCAGGGCCCGTGGGCGGAATTCAAGGGTAACGCGCATCTGCATTCTCCTGTCATAGCCGGCACAAGCGCCGACGGAATCGTGCTTCATTCGTGCCAGTAACCTTCCTTGCGGTAATACGCGTGCAGCGCCGCCTCGTAGTCGCGGCTGATGCCGGCTGCGGCGTCGTAGGCCGGGCTGGCGCGGATGGTGTCGCGCGACAGCGCGACGCGCACGGTCGAGGCGGTCCAGTCGATCTCGTCGATCCATTGCGTGGCGATCAGCACCGTCTTGCCGCCCGGCCACCAGTTGCGGGTATCGACTTCCAGGTAGCGGATGGTCCAGTCGTCATCGTCGAACAGGAAGTCGTCGACGTGGCCGATGTCGCCGTCGCTGGCATGGATGTCATAGCCGCGCACTTCGTCGGTGCTGCGCAGATGAGTGTCCTCAGGCGCCACTTCGGCTTCGCGGTCGGCGCGCGCGCGGTCCGCCGCCGACGGCGGGATCGGGGTCATTATCGGATGTTCTGAGGTGCTGCCCATGTACGGGCCGCCCCAGTACGGCGCATAGCCGTAGTAGCCGGCGTAGTCGATTTCGTGCTGGCGCGACACCGGCTTGTGGGTGTCGACGTCGGGGCTGTTCTTCACCTGTGCGCGGGTCAGGTCGACGCTGACGCTGTCGCCGTCGTCGTCGATGCGCTTGACCGCCAGCGGCGAAATCAGCACTTCGCGTCCTAGCAGCCAGCCGCCGGCCTGCACCACCAGGTAGCGCAGGCCCCACCCTTGGTCGTCGAACAGCGCACGCCGCACGCTGCCGAGTTCGCCGTCGACGGCGTGCAGGGCCGATCCCTCCAGATTGCGCAGGCTGCGTAGCATCAGACACCTCCATGTGCGCCGGCGGCGCGACAAGGGGCGCGGCATCACCGGCAATGTGAATGTGACAACTTTGGCCTGCCGATGTTCCGGGGCGAGCGCGGCAGCGGCGGGCGAAGCCGCAGACGTAATAGATACTCCCAGATAATCCATCCTGTATCGCAGATAAATCCTGCGGTAAATACCTATACTCCCATAGTCATGTTATTTGTTTAGAACTCTTTGCTGCATCCCCTCTCTATCCAGATGGCGTGCCGGCCCGGAGCCCGGGTTGTGCGTGCGCGTCACGCATCACCAGGGAGAGGACATGCAGGTTTTCAGGCGGAAAGGGGCAACATGCAGATCGGCATGATCGGCCTCGGGCGAATGGGTGCCAACATGGGGCGCCGGCTGCTGCGCGGCGGCCATCAGTGCGTTGCCTACGATGCCGACGCCGGCGCGCGGGCGGCGCTGCAG
>JBATWJ010000523.1:0-4638 GCA_049672545.1 Burkholderiaceae bacterium | reverse complement strand
GGCTCCAGCCGGTCGACCGCCTCATCGGCGCCGTCCGGCTGCATCAGCACGTCGTCATGCGCGGACGAGAACGCGCGCTCGACGCTCTTCTTCGCCTTGTACTCTTGCCACTTGTTGTAGGAAATGACGCCGACCACGATGGCGCCGCCGATCAGAAGCAGGCTGGCCTGGAGATCGGTCATGCTGCACGCACCTGCGCGGCGAGGCCGGATTGCGGCAGTGGGAAGCCGCAGCTGCGCGCGATCGTCATCTGCGGGGAATCGGGAATGGTCATGTAGGGAAATCCAGGGAGTTGATGGTTCCGCATGCCGCATCGCCATGAGCCTGCACGCCGCGGCCACAGCCGTCTATGCGGGCAGCGGGCTAGTTAGAGTAGTGGCCGCCAATAAAGTTGTCAAGCCGACCGCCGGCGCACGCTGAACGATGCCGTACGGAACTTGCTGCCTTTGCGGCAACTCTATCTTGTGCGCGGATTACGAGCAGGCAATCCGCAAAGTTGACGCCGCTCAATATGTCCGGGCGGCCGATGTTCATAGTAAATGCGGGCGCGGCGACGCGCACCCCGCGCCCTTCGCATCAGCGAATTTGCCGTATCTGACCAGACGACGAATGGAGGAAGTATGCGAAACACGGGAGAATTCACCCTGCACGAACTGGCCGGACTCGCCTTTCAACCGGCACTACGTTCGCTGCGCCGCTGGTGGTGGCGGCGCGCCGAAGACCATTACTTGATCTGCGCCGACGTCGAGACCGCACGGGCGCACGAAGCGCAGCTGAATGCCGCTTACTACCAGAAGCGCGCCGCGATGGCACGCTCCGAATGCAACTGAAACCACCCTTCTGAGCAGGCGGCGCCCGCCTACGCAGCCTGCTCGTCTGTAGTCAGCGACGCCGCCGTCTCCATGTCGACCGCGACGATGCGCGAGACGCCCTGTTCCTGCATCGTCACGCCGATCAGCTGCTGCGCCATCTCCATCGCGATCTTGTTGTGGGAGATGAACAGAAACTGGGTGTGCAACGACATGCGCTTGACCATGTTGCAGAAGCGTTCGGTGTTGGCGTCATCCAGCGGCGCATCGACTTCGTCCAGCAGGCAGAACGGCGCCGGATTCAGCTGGAACATCGAGAACACCAGCGCGGTCGCGGTCAGCGCCTTTTCGCCGCCCGACAGCAGGTGGATGGTGGCGTTCTTCTTGCCGGGCGGCTGCGCCATCACCTGCACGCCGGAATCGAGGATTTCGTCGCCGGTCATGATCAGCTTGGCGTTGCCGCCACCGAACAGGATCGGGAACAGCTCGGCGAAATGCTGATTGACCTTGTCGAAGGTGTCCTGCAGCAGGTCGCGCGTTTCGCGGTCGATCTTGTGGATCGCGTCTTCCAGCGTGTTGATCGCCTCGGTCAGGTCCGCAGTCTGCGCATCGAGGAAATTCTTGCGCTCGGCCGCCTGCGCCAGTTCGTCCAGTGCCGCCAGGTTGACCGCGCCCAGCGCGGCGATCGCATTGGTCAGGCGCGTGACCTCGCCCTGCAGCCAGGACGGCCGCACGTCGGCGTCGAGCTTGGCGGCCAGCGCTTCCTCGTCGGCGGCTGCTTCGGTAAGCTGCTGCGCATACTGCTCGAAATTCAGCCGCGCCGCCTGCTCCTTCAACTGCAGTTCCATGATCCGCTCGCGCTGCGGCTGCAGGCCGCGCTCGGCCTGCATACGGCTTTCCTCGTGCTGGCGCAGCTTCTGCGTCAGCTGATCCAGTTCATGGCGCGCGTCGGCCAGCGCCCGCTCCTGCTCGCTGCGCTTATCCAGCAGTGACTGCAGGCCGGCCTGCGCGGTCTGGTCGTCCAGGCTTTCCAGCTCCAGGTGGCCCTGCTGCATGTTGGCGAACAGCTGCGCCGCCTGTTCCAGCGCGGTGGTAATGCTGCGCTTTAGTTCGTCGATCCTGCCGCGCTGCGACTTTTCCGCGAACCCGGCTTCCTGCGCCGCCCGTTCCAGCTCGCGCAGCCGGTTGCGCGCATCGTTCAGCTGCTGTTCCTTCGCCAAGTAGTCGGTCTGGCCCTCCTCGTGCCGCTGCTGCAGTTCAGCCAGTTCCATATCGAGCTGCTCGAAGCTGGCTTCCGATTCCGCCCTGGCCTGTTGCTGTTCGCCTTCCTGCTGCGCGATTTCGGCCAGATCGCCTTCGATCTGGCTGCTGCGCTGGTTGTAGCGCTCCTGCACCTCGGCCAGCTTCATCGCCTCGATCTGCAGCGCGTGCACGCCCTGCGTCAAGCCAGCCGTGCGCTGACGCAATTCCTGCAGCCGCTGGGTCGCCTGCGTCAAGGCCGATTCCGCCCGCACCGCGCGCGAACGCGCCTCGTCGGCCAGCATCTTTTGCGCGCGCAGCTGCCTGTCCAGGTTTTCGATTTCCTGCTGACGCGCCAGCATGCCGTCCTGTTCGGAATCGGACGCATAGAAGCGCACGCTGGACTTGCCGATCACGTGCCCCTGCCTGGTCACGAAGCAGGCGCCGGCCGGCAGCCGCGCGCGCTCGGCGAACGCGGTATCGACGTCGTCGGCGGCATAGATGCCGTGCAGCCAGTCCTGCAGCAGCGCGCGCAAGCCGGGATCGTTCAGCTGCAGCAGGCCCAGGAACGGCCGCAGGCCGGGCGCGGCGACGCTATCGGTGGCGGCTGCCTGCGGCGAGAACAGTGCCAGCTTGGCCGGCGGCGCATCCTTGAAGAAGGCCTTGGCCCAGTCCAGGTTCGACACTTCCAGCGCCGAGGTGCGCTCGCGCAGCACCGATTCCAGTGCGGTTTCCCAGCCGGCGTCGATATGCAGCTTTTGCCACAGGCGCGGCAGTTCGGACAGTTCGTGCTTCTTCAGCCATGGCGTGACCTTGCCTTGCGATTGCACGCTTTCCTGCAATTGTCGCAGCGCCGACAGGCGCGCCTCCAGCTGCGCGTTGGCGGCGCTCTCGGTATTCAGCCGCGCCTGCGCCGCGCGCCGCTCTTCCTCCAGTTGCGGCTGCTGTTCCTGCGCGTGCTCCAGCTGCGCCTGCGCCTCTTCCAGCGCCATCTTCTTTTCTTCCAGCTGCAGGTTCAGATTCGACAGGTGGACGGCGTCCGGCAGGTTCAAGCCGTTCTTTTCCTGCATCAGCCGCTCGCGCCGCGTCGCCAGGTTGGCCAGGATGTTGCCGGCGTTGCGCTGGTGCGCCGACTCCAGCTCGATCTTCTGCTGCATCTGCATGATCGCGGCACGCGATTCGGTGCTCTTCAGCTGGCTCTCGCGCCACGCCTGCTCCAGCGCCGGCAGCAGCTCCTGCTGCTGCTGCGCCGCCTGCTGCGCCTGTTCGACGCGCGCGCTGCATTCCTCCAGCTGCATTTCCGCTTCTTCCAGGTCGCCCTGGTGCTGGCTGCCCTGGCGCTGCCACTGCTCGCGCTGCGCCGACAGCGAATTCAGCTGCGCCTGCAGCCGATTGCGCGATTCGATCACGAACTTGATCTGCGCTTCCAGGCTACCGATCTCGGAATTGGTCTGGTACAGATGGCTTTGCGCCTGGTGCATGCGGTCGCCGGCGGCGTAGTGCGCCTGCCGCAAATGTTCCAGCTCGGTCTCGAGGTGGCGCAGGCCGGCGGTCTGCTGCTCCAGCTCGGTCTGCGCCCTTTCGATGTCGCGGAAGAATTTTTCCTGCTCAGCCTTCGCCTCGCTCTTGCGCAGCAGCCACAAGAGTTTCTGCTTTTCTTCCTGATCGGCCTGCAGCTCGCGGAATTTCTGCGCCACCGCCGCCTGCGCTTCCAGCTTTTCCAGGTTGGCGTTCAGTTCGCGCAGGATGTCTTCGACGCGGGTCAGGTTTTCGCGCGTGTCGTGCAGGCGGTTTTCGGTTTCGCGGCGGCGTTCCTTGTATTTCGAGACGCCGGCCGCTTCTTCCAGGAAAATCCGCAACTCTTCCGGTCGCGCCTCGATGATGCGCGAAATCATGCCCTGGCCGATGATCGCGTAGGCGCGCGGCCCCAGGCCGGTGCCGAGGAAGATGTCCTGGATGTCGCGCCGCCGCACCGCCTGGTTGTTGATGTAGTAGGTCGAGGTGCCGTCGCGCGTCAGCGTGCGCTTGACCGCGATCTCGGCGTACTGGCTCCACTGGCCGGCGGCCTTGCCTTCGCTGTTGTCGAACACCAGCTCCACCGAAGAACGGCCGGCCGGCTTGCGGTGCGTCGAGCCGTTGAAGATCACGTCCTGCATCGATTCGCCGCGCAACTCGGACGCCTTCGATTCGCCCAGCACCCAGCGCACGGCGTCGATGATGTTGGATTTGCCGCAACCGTTCGGTCCGACCACGCCGACCAGCTGGCCCGGCACCTGGAAATGGGTGGGATCGACGAAGGATTTGAATCCCGACAGTTTGATGGAAGTTAAGCGCACGGAAATCGACTCTGGAAGAGGCAGCGCGGCCCGCGGGCCGCCTGCGCCGGCGCCGCCCGCAGTTGAGCCGGCAGCCCCGAAAAAGCGTCCATCATAACATCGCGCCGTTCGTCGAAGCGCGCCGGAGTTGCCCGAAGAACAACGCCGATCAGCGCAGGATTCGTCCCGTTACCAGCATCGCCAGCGCCGGCGCCAGCGCGAACGAACCGAACAGCCACCACGCGGCGTTTTGCGCGCCGGCCACGCCGCCCGGC
>JBATWJ010000522.1:0-2994 GCA_049672545.1 Burkholderiaceae bacterium | reverse complement strand
CTGCACCGGCGGGCTGTTCTGCGCCGCCCAGCGCCGCCAGGCGCTGCTGCACTTCGCGCAGCGCCGCGCGCTCGACATCGAGGGACTGGGCGACAAGATCGTGGAGCAGCTGGTGGATGGCGGCATGGTGCGTACGCTGCCGGACCTGTACCGCCTCGACGCCGCGCCGCTGGCGGCGCTCGAACGGATGGCCGACAAGTCGGCGCAGAACCTGGTGGCGGCGCTGGAAAAATCGAAGGCGACCACGCTGGCGCGCTTCGTCTACGCGCTCGGCGTCCGCCACGTCGGCGAGGCGACCGCGAAGGAACTGGCGAAACATTTCGGCAGTCTGAACGCATTGATGCAGGCGACCGAAGGGCAGTTGCTGGAAGTGGCCGACATCGGTCCGGTGGTGGCCAGCAGCATCCGCACCTTTTTCGACCAGCCGCACAACCGCGAGGTGATCGAGCAGCTGCGCGCGGCCGGTATCCACTGGAGCGAAGGCGAGGGCAGCGGCGGCGCGCCGAAGCCTTTGACCGGCATCACCTTCGTGTTGACCGGCAGCCTGCCGACCTTGACGCGCGATGAGGCCGGCGCAATGATCGAAGCGGCCGGCGGCAAGGTGGCCGGATCGGTATCGAAGAAGACCGCCTACGTGGTCGCCGGCGCGGAGGCCGGCAGCAAATTGGCCAAGGCGCAGGCGCTCGGCATTCCGATCCTGGACGAGCAGGCGTTTCTCACTCTGATAGAAAAGGGACCATGAAGAAAATCAGGAAAGCAGTGTTTCCGGTGGCCGGGCTCGGCAGCCGGTTCTTGCCCGCGACCAAGGCGCAACCGAAGGAAATGCTGCCGATCGTCGACAAGCCGCTGATCCAGTACGCGGTCGAGGAAGCGGTCGCCGCCGGCGTCACCGAAATGATCTTCATCACTGGCCGCAACAAGCGCGCGATCGAAGACCATTTCGATACCGCCTACGAGCTGGAATCGGAACTGGAAGCAGCCGGCAAGACCAAGCTGCTCGAATACGTGCAGAACGTGATTCCGGCGCACATCAACTGCATCTACATCCGCCAGTCGGCACCGCTGGGGCTTGGCCACGCGGTGCTGTGCGCACGGCCGGTGGTCGGCGACGAGCCGTTCGCGGTGCTGCTGGCGGACGACTTCATGGACGTCGAGCCGGGCCAGGACCCGGTCTTGAAGCAGATGACCGACATCTATGCGCGCGAAGGTTCCAGCATCCTGGCGGTGCAGGAAGTGCCGCGTGCGCAGACCGGGCAGTACGGCATCGTCAGCGTCACGCCCTACCTGCCGGACCTGGAACGGGTCGGCGGCATGGTCGAAAAGCCGGCGCCGGAGGAAGCGCCGTCGACGCTGGCGGTGGTCGGCCGTTACGTGCTGAACAACCGCATCTTCGACTACCTGGAAAACCTCGGGCAGGGCGCCGGCGGCGAAATCCAGCTGACCGACGGCATCGCCGCGCTGATGCAGTCGCAGACCGTGCTGGCCTACCGCTATGCCGGCCAGCGCTACGACTGCGGCTCCAAGCTCGGCTATCTGAAGGCGTCGCTGGCGATCGGCATGAAGCACCCGGAAACCGGCAAGCAGTTCACCGAGCACGTGCATGCGTTCCTGAAGGACGTGCAGTGAGCGTGCGCGACATCCTGAAGATGGGCGATCCGCGCCTGCTGCGGCGGGCGGCGCCGGTGACCGAATTCGGCACGCCGGAATTGCAGCAGCTGGTTGCCAACATGTTCGAAACCATGCGCGCGGTCAACGGCGCCGGCCTGGCGGCGCCGCAGATCGGCGTCGATCTGCGGCTGGTGATCTTCGGCTTCGGCCACAACGAGCGCTACCCGGACGCGCCGCCGGTGCCGGAAACGGTGCTGATCAATCCGGTATTGACGCCGCTGTCGGATCAAATGGAAGAAGGTTGGGAGGGCTGCCTGTCGGTGCCCGGCATGCGCGGCGTGGTGCCGCGCTTCGCGCGGTTGCGCTACCAGGGCGTCGACCAGTACGGCCAACCGATCGACCGCGAGGTCGACGGCTTCCATGCGCGCGTGGTGCAGCACGAGGTCGACCACATCGACGGCATCCTGTATCCGATGCGGATCAAGGACATGACGCGCTTCGGCTTCATCGATGCGCTGTTTCCCGGCGAGAGTCTTGCGGACGATTGAGTGGTGGAGTATGTGTCAGTCTCGCACGGCTGACATCCGGATCCAAGGCGCTACCATGGGAGTATCTGTCTTTCCTAGCCGTTAAGGCTTTTTGCCGGATCTTCAGTCGCTTCCAGCAGGCGCGCGCGCCGCTGCAGTGCTTCCTGCGTTGACAGCGCATAGCGGGTCGACAGCAGCGGAAACTCTTCCTGAGGGGTGGCCGGCGTCACTTGGCGCAGCGCCGCGTAATCCTCGATGCCGCCGACCACCACGTCGCACCAGCGCAGCGTCGCCAGCGTCACTTCCGGCAGCGTGTGCAAATGCTGGCACAGCTTGCCGATCTTCATCGCCTGGTCGATCAGCAATTCCTCGATCCGCGCCGGCTCTGTCAGCGCCAGCCGTCGCATCGGGCGGTTCCAGCGCAGGCTGATTTCCGGCAGGAACACGTAGCGCAGGCCGGCGGCCCAGCCGATGCCATGTCCGGCGGCGGGAATGGTGGTGAAGCCGTCGATCGGCAGGCCGGGATAGTCGAAGCCGGTGATCCGCTGCAGCAGCGGTCCCAACTGGGCCAGCCGCTGCGGCGCCTTCAGCATCAGCACCAGCGTCGGCCGCGCATTGTCGGTCCATTCCTCGCCTTCCAGCAGGCGCGCAACGAAGGCGTCGATCTGCCGGTGCTCGGCCGCCAGTGTGAACACGCAGTGCGCCAGTGCCGCCGGGTCGAAGTCGCGCAAGCCGGCCAGGTCGACCGACAGCGCGATTTCCTGGCTGGCGCCGTATTTGCCGAGCGCGCTGGCGGCATGGAATTCGCGCACCTGCGGGTGGCCCTGGAACTGCCGCTGCAGCGGCTCCAGCGCCAGGT
>JBATWJ010000521.1:0-1582 GCA_049672545.1 Burkholderiaceae bacterium | reverse complement strand
GGCGCGGCGGCGGCTTCGTGGTCGGCCCGCCGCGCCAGCCGGACGCACAATCGCCGGCCGGCGGCGTCAGCTCCTCGGTCAACGACATGGCGAAATGGATGGCCTTCGTGCTGGCCAACGGCGTCGTCGGCGGCCAGCCGCTGGTACCGGCTGCGGCGCTGTTGCCGGCGCTGTCGCCGCAGATCGTCTCCAACCCGGCGGGCGGCAGCGGCAGCCGCGCCGGCTTTTACGGTTACGGCTTCAACGTCGGCACCTCGGCCGCCGGCCGCGTTACGCTCGGCCATTCGGGCGCCTTCCTGATGGGCGCGGCGACCGCGTTCAGCCTGATCCCGTCGGCCGACGTCGGCATCGTGGTGCTGACCAACGCCTGGCCGATCGGCGTGCCGGAAACGCTGGTGGCGCAGTTCAACGACCTGGTGCAGTTCGGCAGCATCCAGCGCGACTGGGGCGCGCTGGCGGCGCAATCGTTCGCGCCTTTCCACCTACCGTCCGGTTCGCTGGTCGGCGTGCCGCGGCCGGCGCAGCCGGCGCCATCGGCAGCGCTGGCCAGCTATGCCGGCACCTACCAGAATCCGTATTACGGCCCGCTGCAGGTGGTCGAGAACGGCGGCGCGCTGGCATTGCGGCTCGGGCCGGCGCCGCTGGTTTTGCCGCTGACGCACTGGGACGGCGACGTGTTCACCTTCACGCTGGATGCCGAGAACGCGGCGACCGGCACCATTTCGAAAGCCAGCTTTGCCGGCGACCGGGTGGTATTGGAGTATTACGATGGCGATGGATTGGGGACGTTCCGCCGCTGAAGCCGGCCAGGTCGCTATCGGGTCGATATACTCCCGATGATGCTGGCCTGTGCCGGGCATATATTCTTGTAATTTTTGACATACTCCTTGTTGATCAGCGGATCGCCAGAGCCACGCTGCCTTTTGCCGTTTCCATGTACCAGTTAGCCGCACCCGCCAGCGCCGAGATCGAAGTCAGGAAGAGCCGTTTCATCGGCTGGCTGTATCCGCTGGCCACGCGCACCGAAGCGCGCGCGCGGCTGGCCGAACTGCGCGCCCAGCACCCGCACGCGGTGCACGTGTGCTGGGCATTGATCTGCGAGGGCGATTCCGGGCTGGACGACGACGGCGAGCCGTCCGGCACGGCGGCGCGGCCGATGTACAACGTACTGGCGCACAAGGACCTGTTCAACGTGCTGGCGGTGGTGGTGCGCTATTGGGGCGGCACCAAGCTCGGTGCCGGCGGATTGGCGCGCGCCTACGGGCAGGCGATTTCCGAAGCGGTGCGGGCGGCGCAGCTGGTGCCGGTCGAGGCGCTGTGCGAGCGCCGGCTGGTGCTGCCGTTCGCCGACGAATCGACGCTGCGCCGTTATTGCGAGCAGGCCGGTGTCACGGTGCGGGAAGCCGGCTATGGCGAGGCGGTGACGCTGACCGTGGCGATCAAGGCCAGCCAGGCCGAAGCGTTCTGCGCCGGCGCCACCGACCTGCTGCGCGGCGCGCTGCGGATCGACGACGCGCCCGGCTGACTCAGATCATTTCCAGCGGCTGCGGACCGCTCGGCGGCGGGAATACCGCATCCAGAC
>JBATWJ010000520.1:0-3515 GCA_049672545.1 Burkholderiaceae bacterium | reverse complement strand
CCTGGCGCAGCTGGAGGCGCAATCGGTCACCACCGACGGCCAGTTCGACCTGTTCGCCAGCGCGCCGGATGCGGAACCGGCCGTCGAACCGGATCCACCTCCGGCCACCGCAGCGCTGCTGCAGGCGCTGGACGCCATCGATCCCGATGCGCTGACGCCGCGCGCCGCGCTCGACGAGCTGTACCGGCTGAAGCAGTTGCGGGAAGCGCTGTCGCCGCCATGACCCGCGCCCTGCGCCTGATGCTGCTGCTGTGCTCGACACTGGTCGCCGGTCTGGCGCCCTCGCCCGCCGCCGCCAGCGACATCAGCTTCGGCGTCATCGGCCACACGCAGGGCGCCACCGCCGGCGCCGCCACGCTGCGTGCGGCGATCGCCGAGAGCGATGCCGACAATCTCGGCTTCGTGGTCGCCAGCGGCATCAAGTCGGCCGCCGAAGGCTGTGGCGATGACGTCTACAGCGAGCGCAAGATTCTGCTCGACAGTGCCAAGAACGGATTAGTGGTATCGCTCGCCGCCAGCGACTGGGCCGGCTGCCGCAACGGCGCCGGCAAGTCGGTGGCACCGGAGCGCCTGGCACGGCTGCGCGAACTGTTCTTCAACGACGATTTCTCGCTCGGCGCCAGTCGCATCCCGCTGATCCGGCAATCGGCGTCGCCGAAATTTCGCAACTACCCGGAAAACGCGCGCTGGGAACTCGGCGACATCCTGTTCGCCACCATCAATCTGCCAGCCGACAATAACCACTATTTGAGCGAAGCCGGCCGCAACAGCGAATTCGAAGACCGCCAAGTCGCCAGCCGCCACTGGCTGCAACGGCTGTTCGCGCATGCGGCCTACAAGAAGCTGCGCGGCATCGTGCTGTTTTGCGACGGCAATCCACTATCGCCTACGACCGGCGCCGGGCGCCCACGCTTCGACGGCTACGCCGACATGCGCCAGCGGCTGACCGCCGCCAGCCGCCAGTTCCCCGGGCGGGTGCTGGTAGTGCATGGGCCGCTGCGCGCCGGATCGCCGGCACCGGCCCGGATCGTCTGGCGCGGCAATCTCGGCAGCCTGGCGCTGCAGCCAGGCTGGATCAAGGTGACGGCGCACGATGGCGATCCGGCACTGTTTGCCGTCAGCGGCGAATTCGACGCCGCCGCGCCGGTCGGCGCGATGCGCCGGGAACTCGGCCGGGTAGCGGTCAAATGAGCGAAAATACCGCTGTTGGGAGTATGCCGAAAAATGGCCCTATCCCGCAGAGATAGCGCCCGGTTTTAAAAATACCCATCCATGTATAAAGGCCGGCAAAACGCCGGCCGGTTTCCTGTCAATGCAGCGGATGGCTGCGGTAGTGGTCGCCCGGCGCTTCGCCTTCGTCCGGATCGTCGTGGTGATGGCCATGCGCGCCATGCACGTGTTCGTGCGCGATCTCTTCCGCGGTGGCGGCCCGCACGTCGGCGACGTTCAGCGTGAAGCGCAGCGCCATGCCGGCCAGCGGATGGTTACCGTCCAGCACCACCTTGTCGTCGGCGATGTCGGTGACGGTGAAGATCACGCTGTCGCCTTGCTCGCCGTCTTCCGGCGTGCCTTCGAACTGCATGCCGACTTCCAGTGGCGTCGGCAGCCGATTGCGCGGCTCGATCTTCAGCAGCTCCGGATCATAGTCGCCGAAAGCGTCGGCCGGCTCCACCTGCAGCATGGTCTGGTAGCCAGGCTCCTTGCCATCCAGCGCTTCCTCGATCTTGGGCAGGGTGTTTTCATAATCGCCGTGCAGGTACACCATCGGCTCGCGGCTTTCCTCGATCAGATTGCCCTGAGCATCCGACAAAGTGTAGTGCACCGTGACCACGGTGTTCTTGGCAATCTTCATGCTGGCTCCTTTCGGTTCGGGTGTTCAAATTATACCTGCCCGCCTCTGCCGAAAAGCCCACCGCGCAAGGCGCCGCGCCCCACGCCCCTATAATGTCGCCATGAAAAATTTCCCCTTGCTGGGCGGCCTGTCGCCCGCCCGTTTCCTGCGCGAGGTCTGGCACAAGCAGCCGCTCTTGATCCGCCAGGCCATCCCCGGCTTTTCGCCGCTCCTGGCGCGCGAGGAACTGTTCCGCATGGCTGCCAGCGACGAGGTCGAGACACGGCTGGTCACCCATTTCAACCGCCGCTGGCAAGTCGAGCGCGGCCCGTTCGAGACGCTGCCGGAACCGGCCAAAAAGCACTGGACCTTGCTGCTGCAAGGCGTCAACCTGCACGACGACGAGGCCGACCGCCTGCTGCGGCGCTTCCGCTTCATTCCCGATGCCCGGCTGGACGACCTGATGATCAGCTACGCCAGCGACGGCGGCGGCGTCGGCCCGCATTTCGATTCCTACGACGTGTTCCTGCTGCAGGCGCACGGCCGGCGCCGCTGGCGCATCGGCGCGCAGACCGACCTGACGCTGGTGGACGGCGCGGCGCTGAAAATCCTGAAGAACTTCACGCCGGAACAGGAATTCGTGCTGGAGCCGGGCGACATGCTGTACCTGCCGCCGCACTACGCGCACGATGGCGTCGCGCTCGGCGAATGCATGACCTATTCGATCGGCTTTCGCGCGCCGTCCTACCAGGAGCTGGGCGAAGCCTTCCTGCAATTCATGGCCGAGTCGATCGACTTGCCCGGACGCTACGCCGACGCCGACCTGCGCCCGGCCGCACAGCCGGCCGAAATCAGCGGCGCGATGCTGGCTAAGGTGGCGGCGGAACTGGACAAGGTGCGTTTCACCGCCGACGACATTGCCATCTTCCTCGGCCAATACCTGTCGGAGCCGAAAGCCAGCATCTTCTTCGAGCCGCCGGTGCGTCCAATGGCGCTGGCGCGCTTTCTGCAGTCGGCGGCGCGGCGCGGTGTACGACTGTCGCGCAAGACCATTATGCTGCATCGCAACAAACACCTGTTCATCAATGGCGAATCGTTCGACATGGGCGGCGCCGACAAGGCGCTCCTGTGCCGGCTGGCCAATCAGCGCGTGCTGGAAAGTGCCGAGGTCGCGTCCGCGTCGGTCGATGTCCGGGAAGCGCTGTACGCCTGGTACCGAGACGGCTGGGTGCTTCTGGGATAATTTTTAGACGAACTTACCGGATTTTGCCGACTTTTCCCAAGTACGGAACAATTCATTCCAACAGAGCCCAGCGCCGGTAGAAGAGACACCGCAAGCTCCGTGGCCTTTATCCAAAAGAACATTCTTTGCCCCTTGACAAATGAATCTCGGCTATAATCGCTGGCTGGAGAGTTTTCGTTTTATCGCATTGCCGCATTGATGGGACCAGCACGACGAAAACGTTCCAAGAACGATGACTACCGGTAAGTATTCCTCGCAAAACTTGAACATCACTAAGGAAGATTCATGAAAAAGACTCTGTTGATCGCCGCCCTGCTGGCCGTTGCTCTGGCTGCCTGCAGCAAAAAAGAAGAAGCGCCGGCGCCCGCTCCTGCCGCTGAAGCTCCTGCCGCCGCCCCTGCCGAAGCGCCTGCCGCTCCGGCCGCCGACGCTGCTCCGGCC
>JBATWJ010000519.1:0-4481 GCA_049672545.1 Burkholderiaceae bacterium | reverse complement strand
GTGCCGGGCCGAGGCGAGGCCGGCGACGTTGCACGTATGAGCGCCGACACCCGCGCCTACCTGCTGGCGCTGCGCGACGAAGCGGCGCAGGCCAAGATGGCCGGCGCCGACACGGCGGCACGGCTGGCGAAATCGAAGAAGCTGGAGGAATTCAAGCGGCTGAAGGGCTACGCCGAGCTGGCGCCGGAAAACAACCTGCAGGCGCTGCGGCAGGCCGAGACGCGCTAAATTCTTGCCGAAAGACAAAAACGGCCTTCGTTGTCGAAGGCCGGATTGCGCGTATGCCGCCTGGTGCCGGGAGCCGGAATCGAACCGGCACGCCATCGCTGGCGCGGGATTTTGAGTCCCGTGCGTCTACCTGTTCCGCCATCCCGGCAACGCGCGGCCATTATCCTTGATTTGCCCTGCTGCGGCAAGAATCGCAACTTGCACTGGCGATAGGCCGGCTGTTGCGAAAGGCGTATCATCGCCGGTTCGATTCCACGAAGCCGCGCCGCGGCGATGCCCTGATGAAACTCGGAAGAATCCGCGAAGTCCTGTTCGGCAAGGCGCTCGACCCCCTGAAAACCGAAACCCGCCATTCGCTGGCGCTGGTGGCTTTCCTGGCCTGGGTCGGACTCGGCGCCGACGGCCTGTCGTCTTCCGCGTATGGTCCCGAGGAAAGCTTCCGCGCGCTCGGCGACAACACCCATCTCGGCCTGTATCTGGCGATCGCCACCGCACTGACGGTGTTCATCATTGCGCTCGCGTACAACCAGGTGATCGAGCTGTTCCCGACCGGCGGCGGCGGCTACCGCGTCGCCACCAAGCTGGTCGGCCCGTACATGGGCCTGATCTCCGGCGTGGCGCTGATCCTCGACTATGTGCTGACGGTGGCCATCTCGGTCGCGTCGGGCGTCGACGCGCTGGCCTCGCTGCTGCCGCTCGGCTTCCAGAGTTACAAGCTGTGGGCGGAAGCGCTGTGTATCGCGATCCTGATCGTGCTCAACCTGCGCGGCCTGAAGGAAGCGATCAAGGTGCTGCTGCCGATCTTCCTCGGCTTCGTCATCACGCACCTGATCCTGATCGTCTACGGCGTGTTCGCCCACGCGCAGAACCTGCCGGCGCTGGTTCCCGGCACGCTAGCCGAAACCCGCTACCTGGCCAGCAACATCGGCTGGGCCGGCGTGGCCGGCATGCTGCTGCTGGCGTATTCGCAGGGCGGCGGTACCTATACCGGGCTGGAGGCGGTGTCCAACAACGTCAACATCCTGAAAGAGCCGCGCGTGCACACCGGCAAGATCACGATGCTGTACATGGCGCTGTCGCTGGCGTTCACCGCCGGCGGTATCTTCATGCTGTACATGCTGTGGGATTCCAAGCATGTCGAGGGCCAGACGCTGAACGCCTCCACCTTCGAGGCGATCATCGCCAGCATGGGGTTCGGCGACCTGACCACCCAGGTCCTGCTGACCGTGGTGCTGGCGTTCGAGGCTGGCCTGCTGTTCGTGGCGGCCAATACGGGCTTTCTCGGCGGTCCGGCGGTGCTGTCGAACATGGCGGCCGATTCCTGGGTACCGCACAAATTCCGCTATCTGTCGACGCGGCTGGTGACGCAGAACGGCATCCTGCTGATGGGCATTGCGGCGCTGGCGATCCTGTTCTGGACCGGCGGCAGCGTGACGCTGTTGATCGTGCTGTATTCGGTGTCGGTGTTCCTGACCTTCGCCATTTCGCTGTTCGGGCTGTGCCTGTACTGGTGGCGCCAGCGCCGCGATACCGAGCCGTGGAAGCGGCGGCTGGCGCTGTCGCTGTTGGGCTTCCTGATCTGCGTCGCGATCTTGGTAGTGTTGCTGCTGGAAAAGCTGGCCGAGGGCGGCTGGGCCACCGCCGTCATCATCGCCGCCGTTTCCGGCCTGTGCATCTATATCCGCAACCATTACCGCGATACCAAGGAAGCGATCCGCTCGGTCGACCAGGTGTTCGCCAACCAGCCGTTTGGCACCCACACCACGGCCGTGCCGCCGAATCCGGAAGACCAGACGGCGGTGTTCATCGTCGGCAATTCGCGTGGCGGCGGCCTGCACGCGCTGCTGTGGGTGCAGCGCATGTTCCCGAACCATTTCAAGAATTTCCTGTTCGTCAACGCCCGTACCGTCGACTCGCACGCCTATGGCGGCGAGGGTGCGGTCGAGCAAATGCGGGTGGAAGCTCAGGCCACGCTCAAATTTTTCGTCGACTTCTGCCACAGCCACGGCATGGCGTCCGCGTCCTACCTCGGCTTCGGCACGGACGTTGTCAACGAGGTGACCAAGATGTGCGAGGCGATCAGCAAGGAGTATCCGAACGTCATCTTCTTCACCAGCAAGCTGATCTTCGAGCAGGACAACTGGTTCATCCGCCTGCTGCATAACCAGGCGGCGCTGGCGATTCAGCGGCGGCTGCATTTCGACGGCCTGCAAATGGTGATTTTGCCGATGAAGGTATGAGCGGACGCAAAAAAGCCCGCACGCGGCGGGCTGTATCAGAGCGAGACAGTGTCAGCCTTTCAGGCATTCGCTCATGAATTTCTTTCTCTCGTCTCCTTTCTTGCCGACGGCTTCAGCGTTGCAGGCCTTCATCTTGTCCTGCTGGGAGGTTTTCGCGGCCGGCTTGGCGGACAAGCAATCCTTCATGAATGCTTTTCTTTCGTCCCCTTTCTTGTCTCCGGCATCCTTGTTGCATTGACTCATTTTTTCCTGCTGAGCTTTTTGAGCGGGAGAGGCGGCATGTGCTGGAGCGAACGCCAGGACGGCGGAGCACAGAGCAAGAGCGAAAAATTGTTTCATAGCCTTCTCCAGGTGGTTGGATTGTCATTACAGCGCGAGGTCATTCAGTTTTCGACGTCATCAACGGGGGAAAACCACTCGAAGTAGCGATATGTGTTGGAGAGCAGAACGCCATTTTTTGTCGCCAATGCCG
Organism: Burkholderiaceae bacterium; assembly: GCA_049672545.1. Lineage (GTDB taxonomy): Bacteria > Pseudomonadota > Gammaproteobacteria > Burkholderiales > Burkholderiaceae_D > DATJCV01. The sequence goes on along the minus strand of JBATWJ010000519.1, from coordinate 1,541 downwards.
AACTCATGAGCAGCTGCGACCAGTTTTAAGAGCACGGGCGTCGAGTTTCCGAACGTACGTGATCCAACAGGAACGATATCGACCTCATGGCGCCCATCTATGTAACGCTCGATGTCCTTCCATGTGGCCATATCCACTCTCGGATTTGGATTCAGAATGTATCAAGGGGCTCCAGCACTGAACCCTATGACCGACCGTTCTCTTGACATTGCGCAGCTTGAAATGAAAAAGCCCACCGTAGACGGTGGGCTTGGGACGATGCCGGCATTCCGGTATCGCGGCTAGATCCACAGCAGCGGCGGCGCCTTGCCGCACTGAACCGCAGCCGCCCGCCGGCCTCCAACATGCATGACATGCACGACGATGGAGGCGGGATGAAAACGCTGTTGCTGTTGATTCTGCTGCTGGCGCTGTTCGGCTGCGCCAGCACGCCGCCGAACGCAGCCTATGCCGGCGGCTGGATCACGCCGAATGGGGTGCCGATGGATCCGACCTATCCCGGCTACGGGCCGCACGTCGGCGTTGGCGTCGGCAGCTGGGGCGGGCGCACTGGCGGCGGCATCGGTTTCGGGCTGGGGTTTTGAATAAAGAATAACGGATCGCTGCGCCGGTGTCGGGCGGCTGCCACAGCGGCGGTTTTTCCATGGCAGTTTTTGAGCCAGCGCAAATTTTCCGGCTGGAAATGAAGGATACTGGACGTACTTTCCGTACGGACATAACCATCATGACCCAGCAAAAGCATTCCGACGAGGTGATCGAAGACCTGGTCAACGTCACCTGCGGCGAACACGCCAGCAGCCGCGAACGGCACGTCTACCGCGAAGCTCTGCGCAACCTGGTGCGGCTGGCGAAGGCGGAGCAACTGTACGAGATGAAGGTCGACGTGCAGACGCTGATGGCGCCGACCGACGCCGTGCTGCATTAGGAAGGACGTGGCCTGACCGGCCCGCCGATGCCGGCCGCCTTGCGGCCGGTACGGTTTCCTGCAACGGCTCGTTGGCGCGCGTCCATCCTCTTCGTTTCCGCTTCCTTTGCGCAAAGGGAAGCGACTCTCTCTATATACTCCCCTAGATGCCGCCTTGAGTCGGGTGTTATCTTTGCGGAGTTGGCCTATACTCCCCAAGGTTTTCCGAGGTGACGCAGCGGCCGGCGCTTTACGCCGCCCGCTGCACGCGCTGCTGCACGCGCCGCAAATACGTTAGCAGACCAGCGGCCACCAGCGCGATGCTGACGCTGTTGCCGAACCAGAAGCCGGCGGCGCCGCGCAGGGCTACCGGCGTCAGGCCGAAGAGGTCGAAGCCGAGCGCGTAGCCGCCGCCCAGTCCCACGCCCCACAACGCGACCGCGTAGATGATGGTCGGCACCACCGCCACCTTGTAGGCACGCAGCACGAAGGCGGCGGTGACCTGGACCGCGTCGAACAGCTGGTAGAAAGAAATGAAGGCGAACAGCGGCAGCGCGGCGGCGGCGATTGCCGCATCCGGCGTGTAGGCGCGAATGATCGCCGTGCGCGCCAGCCACACCACGACGCCGATCGCCGC
>JBATWJ010000518.1:0-12061 GCA_049672545.1 Burkholderiaceae bacterium | reverse complement strand
ACCGCGCCCTGGGCGACGCCGTCGGCGATCAACTGCTGCGCGCGTTCGCTCTGGCGGCGCGACACCAGCGGGCCGACTCGCGTGCCTTCCGCCAGCGCCGGGCCGACCGCCAGCTTGGCCATCTCCTGGCGCAGCAGCGACTCGACTTCGGCGCGCTGCTCGGCCGGCACCAGCAAGCGCGTCAAGGCGCTGCAGGTCTGGCCGTTGTTCAGCATGCAGGAACCGAGCGTGGCCTTGACCGCGCGCGCCAGGTCGGCGCCGGGCAGCGCCAGCGACGGCGACTTGCCGCCCAGCTCGGTGGTGACCTTCTTGACGGTCGCGGCGGCCATCGCGGTCACCGTCTTGCCGGCTTCGGTCGAGCCGGTGAAGCTGACCATGTCGACCAGTTCGGTCGTCGCCAGGCAGGCGCCGACCACCGGGCCGGTGCCGTTGACGACGTTGATGACGCCGGCCGGAAAGCCGGTCTCGTGCAGCGCTTCGCAGATCAGCTCGTTGGTGGCGGGCACCATTTCGCTCGGCTTCAGCACGATGGTGTTGCCGCCCAGCAGGGCAGGCACCACCTTCAGCACGATCTGGTGCAGTGGGAAGTTCCACGGGGTGATGCAGGCCACCACGCCGCTCGGCTCGCGCACCACGCGCGAATTGCCGATCTGCCGCTCCCAGTCCAGCTCGAACGCCGCCTGAATGAAGTTGTCGACGTTGCGGATCGGCGAATCGACCTGCACGATCTGCGAGATCTTCAGCGGCGTGCCGACTTCGCTGGCGATGGTTTGCGCCAGCGCATCCTTGCGGCTGGCCAGCGCCGCGCCGAACTGGCGCACGAACTCGGTCCGGCGCTCCAGCGACAGCGCGCTCCAGTTGGCGAACGCGCCCTTGGCGGCTGCCGCCGCGGCCAGCGCGTCGCGCGGTTCGCCGCAGGTGACCCGCGCTACCGCTTCGCCGCTGGCGGGATCGGTGATTTCGATGGTATCGGCGCCCGACGACGGCTGCCAGTTACCGGCGATGTAGTGACGAAGGAATTCTTTGATCATGAGGACTCTCCCGGCAAAGGCTGGACCCGTTCCGGCTGGCCCGACCAGCCCCACGCGAGCGAGGTCCGCGATACGCCCATCAGCACGCCGTTCAGCGCGCTCGGGTGAATCCACAGGCCGGCCTGCTCGACCGGGGTATCGGTACGCCGGGTCCAGCGGTGTTGATGACGTTCCAGACGCTCGATGACGTCGGCGAGGTTGTCGGTCTGCACGTAGCACATGTAGAAGGCGTCGCCGCGCTTGGCCGAGAAGCGCCCCATCGCGAACGCCGGATCGTGCGCTTCGGCTAGCTCGATGCGGTCCAGATGCTCGCGATCGAACATCATCAGCACGCCTTCGTAGCCGAAGCGCTTGAAAGTAATGTCGACCAGATAGTCGCGCTGCAGTCCGAGACGGTCGGCGTAGGCCTCGGCGACCTCCTTCCAGCTCGAGCGCAGCACCATGGTCAGCTCGTACAGGAATTCGATCGGACCGGGCACCCGCGCCACCGGCGTTGCCGGCGCCGTGCTGACCACCAGCGGCAGGCCGTACAGGTCGGCACCGTCCAGATACAGCCGGTCGTCGGCCTCGACGAAGCGCACCTTGCGCTCGGCAAGCAGGCGCTGCAAGGCGGCCGGATCGGCGGTGGTCACGCCGCCGCAGACCAGGCCTTCGCCGTAGCGCTGCAACTGCGCCTGCACCGGACCGTCGCCGTGCGCCAGGCACAGTTCCACTTCGGTCGTGCCGAGCGCCATGCGGCGCACCTTGGCGTTCAGATGACGGCTGTCGAAATCGGCGATCGGCGTAGCACCCAGCACGTCGCGGTAATTGCGTTCGGCATTGTCCAGGTCCTTGACCGCTACCAAAACTCTGTCAACACTTTTCAACATTCGATTTCCTTGTTCATTCGGCGCGCCCGGGATGGGCGCGCGGTTTATTCCGCTTGCTCGCGCGGCGCTCAAGCGTGGCCGGCGCGCAGGTCGCCATCGGGCTGCGACGAACCGAAGCGCTGTCGCACCGCCTTCGCTTCCCCGCCCTGGCTGTACATCAGCAGCTGGTCGATATCCATGTAGCTGGACAGATGGCTCAACGCATTGCTGTGCGCGTTGACGCTTTGCTTGGTCATCTTCACGATCACGCCGGTGGTGCGGCCGACCCGCTCGGCCAGTGCCAGCGCTTCCCGCTTGGCGCTGCCGTCGTCGACGACCCAGTCGACCAGCCCCCAGTCGAGCGCGGTCTCGCTGTCGATGCGGTCGCCGAATAGGATGATCTGCTTGGCCCGGCTGGGGCCGACCAGATTGGTCAGGCGCGGGATGGTCTGCCAGCCCATCGGCAGCCCGATCTGTGCCTCCGGCACCTTGAAGTAGCCGCTCTTGGCTAGCACGCGCCAGTCGCAGCTGACCGCCAGCGCGACGCCACCGCCGATATTCAGACCCTCGACCGCGGCAATCGTCAGCTGCGGCATGTCTTCCCAGGCCTTGCACATGCGCGGACCCCACGAGGCGACCACGCGCAGCTCGTCCAGGCTGAGCGCGTCGACGTTCCAGCGGTCGCCATCCTTCAGGTCGACGCCGGCCGAAAACTCGGTCGAAGTGCCGGCCAGAATCACGCACGAAATGTCGGCGCGGTCCTTGAAGCTCTCCGCCAGCCGCGTCAGTTCCTGCATGATCTTCAGCGACATCGCGTTGCGGCGTTCACCGCGCTCGAATGAAACGACCGCGGTCGATCCGATCTTTTCCACCGTTAATGCGTTACTCATCACTATCCTTTTTGGTTTGTCGTCGACCGCCGGTAGCGGCCCGCCGCCTGCCGGCGACGCTGGTAGCCGTCGCTTACTTGGAGCGCATGCCGCGGATCAATGCCTGCGTGCTTTCGGAGGCCAGGCATTTCGCATACATCGCGACTTCGTTGTCGAAGGCTTCCTTCAGCTCCTCGCGCGTAGTGCGGGTCAGCATCTGCTTGGTCAGACGGATCGATTCGGCCGGCAGCTTGGCCAGCTCGCGCGCGGTCTGGCGAGCGCGCTCCAGCGTTTGGCCCGGCTCCACCAGTTCGCTGAGGAATCCGGCATCGAAGGCTTCCTGGCCGCCGAACACCTTGCAGGTCAACAGCCATTCGCGCGACTTGCGCAGGCCGACGATGCGCTCCAGCAGCAGCGACGAGCCGCCTTCCGGGCACAGGCCGAGCGCGATGAACGGCAAGCGGAACTTGGCCGCCGTGCTGGCATAGACGAAATCGCAGTGCTGCAGCATCGTGGTGCCGATGCCAATCGCATAACCCTCGACCGCGGCGATCAGCGGGATCTCGACCTGGCTTAGCGCCCGCAGGAACACCACCGCCGGCGAGTCGCCCGGGCCGCGCTTGGTCTGGAAATCCTTAATGTCGGCACCGGCGGTAAAGCAGTCCTGCGCTCCGGCCAGGATGATGGCGTTGCAGTCATCGCCGCTGCCATGCTTGCGCAACAATTCGGCCAGCTCGAAGTACATGGCGTGGCTAAGCGCATTCTTGCGCTCCGGCCGGTTCATGCAAATTTCCAGCACCTTCTGTTCGCTATCCAGGCTGGTCAGGATTTCATCGCTCATTCTTTACATCCTCATCTGACTTGGGCAGTACGAGGCGGGCCGTCGGACTGGTTTTCAATACAAACGACCCGGCTCCCGATCGCCGTCTGTGCGTGAATATCACCATGCAGCAGCAATTTTGTGATTCAAACAGGGAGCGATCCGATGCCACTGATTGTTCCACCCGTGCACATCCGGGGTCAACGTTATGCGGCCTCACAAGCCGCGCCGAGACTAGGTGAAAAGCGGCAAACAGGCGGCTATCGCACAAAATCTTCAAATATCGATGAAAGTTGGCAGCTACGACAGATGCGCGTCGGTGACGGCGCACACACTCTCATCAAGACAGTTGGCGACGAGTGCGGCAGACACTGGTTGAAGTAATGAAAAACAGAACGATCGCGCGTCGACACGCGCAGCGAACGACCGATGGCCGCGCGCTCGGGACTGGTCGAGCTGCCTTTCCTTGATGAAGCTCGACGGGTCGCAATGGATCGTTTCGGGTTGTTATCAATCGCCGCGTTGGCGGCTTTCAAAATGCGCGTAGGCGAGCGGTAGTTTGGCTTCAGCTTGTTTACCGTCAGGTCTGGGCAATCAACTTGCTGCGTCTTCAGGTTTTCGATGGAGGTGCCGCGTCATGCATAGACGCCTGGCTGAGCCTCAAGTACGGCCTGACGGTCGACAACCTGATTGGGCCGAGATCGCCACCGCCGCCGGCGCGCGGCGCTCGACCAGCGCCGAGCATGAGCTCGATCTGTTCTGGGCGATCCGCGGCGGCGGCAATTTCGGCGTGGTGACCTTGTTCCAGTTTCAGCTGCATGAAGTCGGGCCGCAAATCTTCGGCGGCCTGGTCGTATTCCCGCACGAACAGGCCAAGTCGGTGCTGACCCAGTACCGCGATTTCGTCGGCCGCCTGCCGCAGGATTTGAGCGTATGGGCGGTGCTGCGGCAGGCGCCGCCGCCGCCATTTTTGCCGACCGAAGTGCATGGCAAGGACGTGGTGGTGCTGGCCACCTTCTACAGCGGCAAGGTCGAGGATGGCCCGGCGGCGGTGGCGCCGCTGCGCGGCTTCGGCCAGCCCTACGGCGAACACCTGGGGCCGATGCCCTACACCGCCTGGCAAAAGGCGCTCGACCCGCTGCTGGCGCCGGGTGCGCGCAACTACTGGAAATCGCACAACTTCAGCGCCTTGAGCGACGCGGCGATCGACACCGTGATCGACTATGCCGGCCGGCTGCCGTCGCCGCAGTGCAAAATCTTCCTCGGCCTGATCGGCGGTGAGGCCAGCCGGCCAGCAGCAGACGCCACCGCCTACCCGCACCGCGACGCGCTGTACGCGATGAACGTCCACACGCGCTGGAGCGATCCGGCCGAAGACCGCAAGTGCATCGACTGGGCGCGCGCCTTCTTCGACGCCGCCGCGCCGTATGCCAGCGGCAGCGTGTATGTGAATTTCATGACGCAGGAAGAAACCGGGCGCATTGGCGCCGCCTACGGGCCCAACTACGAACGGCTGGTGCAGGCGAAGAACAAGTACGACCCGCACAACCTGTTCCGCCAGAACCAGAACATCGCGCCGACCGTGTAGCCGCCAAAGTACACTGGCTCCGGAATAGAATCACCCGACAAGCGCCTGATCGCCATGGGCCGGCGATCAGGCGCTTGTGCTTTTTGGCCGATGTCTCGGCACTTATTCCATTGCAATTCGACGCGATGGCATCGGCCGTTGATCCAGTGGTATCGAAAGATCAAAGGAACTGCGCGTCCGACCTGTCGGTATCGCCCCATTGGAATAACCCAGGGAGTAATCCTCGTAGAGCTTGATGTAGTGCTCGGCGGATAAGGAGGTGGCGCGCACCGACGGATGGGCCGCCACCGCCGCGCACCAGCTCCCCACCCGCGTCAGATGCGCGGGCATCGTGAAACCCCAGAAATATTCGTTCAACACTGCGCGCTCGAAGAATGGCGCATAGGTGAGGTCGGCCATGCCGAATTCACCGAAGGCGAAACCGTCGCGACTGTCCATGCGCCGCAGGAAATTTTCCAGCCATTCCCAGTCCTTGACGAACGTGGCTTCGGCCTTCGCCCGGCGCGCCGGATCCTGCTCCATCAAGACCCGGTAGTGGTTGGTGGTGAAACGGCTGTTGCAATAGTCGATCAAGATGCGCGCCTGCGCCTTCCAGTACGGATCGACCGGGAAAGCCGGGGGCTCCGGAAACACTTCTTCCAGATATTCATTGATCACACTGGATTCGTTCAAGGCCCGTCCACGATGAATCAGCACCGGTACCTTGCCGGCCGGATTCAATTTCAAAAACTCCGGGTCGCGCGGCTTGGTCAAATCGATTTCATTCGACTCGAAAGGAAGCTGCTTCATGTGCAGCAGAATCTGCGTGCGCTGCGCATACGGACAGGCAGCCACGCCGTAGATGGTCAGCGGTTCGGCCGTAATCATGCTCCGACCTCCTGCGTCGCCTTGCCGGAAGCGATCGGGTCGGCGTCCAGATACTCTTTCAGCAGGTCGATGCGGTCGCCGCCAAAGAACATTTCCTTGTCCAGTACCATGAACGGCACACCGAAGACGCCGCTGGCTTCGGCCTCCTGGATGATGCGGTCGTTCTCCTGCTTGCCGGGTCCGTGCGCATAGGCTTCGTAGTCATCCGCCGATCCGCCGAGCTGCGTGATGACGTCACGCATCTGGGACAGGTCGTCCACATCCAGCCGATGCGACCAGAACAGCTCGAATACCAGCGCATGATAGGCCGGGAAGAAGCCGTGCTTTTGCGCAAACAACATGCCGACGCTGGAGTAGTAGCCGGTGTAGATGCGTTTCGGCCCTTTCAGGATCAAACCTTGCCGATTGGCCGAGCGGCGCGCATCCATATAGGCGTACTTGACCTTGCGCCAGTCGTGCTGGGTGCGCTCTTCCACCGTGCCGAGGTACTCGTCAATCCTCAAGGTGTAGGGCAGCCATTCGATTTCGACGTTGTGCGATTTTTCCAGATCGCGCAAGCCACGATCTGCCACAAACGCATAGGGACTCTTGTAGTCCGTGTAGACACGAAGTTTTTTCTTCATACCGTTCTCTCTTTTCAGGTAAAGGACTCGCGTTGCCAGGTCAGCCCCGCTTGTCGGCAATCCCAGGTATCGGGAGTGACACCTTCGGCTCGCAATAGATGCTTTTGCACTTTGGCGGTTGGCGTCTTCGGCAACTCGGGCAGGATGCGGATGTAGCGGGGAACCATGTAATGCGCGACGCGCGGGCGCAGGTGTTCGATCAGGCTGACCGGGTCGAGGGTGTGGTCCTGGACCGCGGCCACCACGATCATCACTTCATCTTCGGTGTACTCGCTCGGCACGCCGACCGCCGCCACTTCGCGCACCGCGGGGTGGCTCAGGACCTCGACTTCTATCTCGTAGGAAGAAATGTTTTCACCACGGCGGCGAATCGCATCCTTCATGCGGTCGACAAAGAAAAAGTCGCCGTCCTCGTCTTGATAAAAGGCGTCGCCGGTGTGGAACCAGCCATTGCGCCACGCATCGGCAGTGGCCTGGGGGTTGTTCAGATATCCATGGTTCATCGACCAGGGCCGCTGGCTGCGCACGATCATCTCGCCCACGCTGCCCACCGGCACCTCGCAGTCGTTGGCGTCGACCAGCCGGACCTCCACTCCTTCGCGCACCGTGCCGCAGGTATTGGGCTTCTGCGGATTCACGCCGGACAGCAATGGCGTACTGGTTTCGGTCATGTTGAACAAGGTATACACCTCGACCCCGAAACGCTCCCCAAATTCCGGCCCGCTTTTCCCCAGGGGCACGATGAACACCATACGCAAACGATGGTTCCTGTCGTCTTCGCGCGGCGGCGCTTTGAGCAGGAAGGTCGCCATTGCGCCCAGGAGGAAGACCACCGTAACTTCCATGCTGCGCACCGTGTGCCAGAAGGTGTCGGTCTTGAACGACTCCACCACGGCGACGGAGCCGCCCTGGCACAGGCACATCATGGACAGGAAGGTGCCGCCGATGTGGAAGAACGGCATGTGCAGCAGATGACGGTCCGACACCCGCGTGCAGGTCCAGGTGTCGACGTTGGCCATCGAATACCCGTGCATGTAGGACGCCTGAACGCCTTTCGAGCGGCCGGTGGTGCCGGAGGTGTAGATGATGCACTGGGTATGCCACGGCTCGATCGGGGATTCCAGCGTGAAATCGTCATCGATGCTGCCGTACAGCTGTTCGACCGGCAGGATCAATCGACCGTTTTGCGCCGGGATATCCGATACCGCTCCGGAGGAAAACACGGCTCTGAGTGCGGCCGAATCGAACGTGGCAAAGCCATCGATCAGTTTCTCGTGCACGATGGCGACGCTGGCGCCGCTGTCATGGATCACGTGTTCCAGCAGCCCGCCCTTCAGGGCCGGGTTGATCGGTACCGACACGGCGCCCAGGTAGTTGATGGCAATCAGGGCTTTCAACGCCAACGCTCCATTGGGCAGCGCCAGCAGGACATGGTCGCCCTGGCACACGCCGACCGCCTTCAAGCCGCTGGCGACCGCGCACGCCTGCCGCAGGGTCTCCTGAAAGCTCCATTGGTCGCCGTTTTCAAACACGGCGTAGATCTGGTCGGGGCGTTCGCGCACGTGCATTTCCAGCGCGTAGCGGGTCACGCAGATTTCAGCGGGATACACCCCGTTCGAGGCGGCCCGATTGGCTTGCTCGTTTTGCCTGTTTCCATCGAGCAGAATCGAATCCGTCATATGTCTCTTCCTTTTCAACTCCATTCCTGACCAATCATTCCGCACTTCCCTAGGTCGATCCACCCCTCGCGGTCGCGGGCACCGTTGCCGCGGTCGGCGCTTCGATCGACCTCGATGAAACCGCCGCTGCGGGAGCTGCCGCGGTCGCGGGAGTTAGCGCACTGCGCACCGTGTCTTTCAATGTCGTCTTGAAGCGGGCAATGGTTTCATCCTCGCTGTTGTTCAGCATGCGACTGACGGTTGGTACCGCGGCACTGAAATGCGTGATGGCGCCAAAGGTGTAAAACGCAAACAATTCGCCATCCATCCGGCGAAACAGACCGGCCTCCTGGCCAGCCTGGATGTACTTCACATACCTGTCCGTAAAGCTATGCAGATACAGGCGCCGCGCTTTCGGCACCCGGCTGCGGTTTTCCATCAGCTCGCGCAGGATCAACTGGGCGTAGTGCTGGTTGGCAAAGGTCCAGTCCAGGAACTGTTCGAAGATGTCGATCACGGAATCGACCGATACCTCGTCCGGGTAGGTCAGGTATTCGTCCAGACTGCGCCTCAGGCGCTCCATCACCTGCCCGTACAAGCGCTCCTTGGTGCCAAAGTGATGAATGATGGTGGCGCTGGTGACCTGGATGTCCTTGGCGATGTCCCGCAAAGTGGCGCCGTCAAATCCCACTCTGGCGAATCGCAGCTCCGCGGCATGCAGGCAGCGCACATCGGTATCGTGGACATCCTTCGGTCGTCCGAGCCGGGGTTTTTGGTTTTTTTCCATGGCGGTCCTTGAGCGGGAAAATCCCTACCTTATCCGACATCGATACGGCCGTTCCTTTTATGCCATTTCTTCCATTCGCCGTGCGACCCCGCGACAGGCCGCGAAGCGAACCGCGCAGGAGCCGAAAACGGAGGCGAAACAAACCACACCCCGGGGGATGCCCTCCTTTTCCACCGGCCATCTGCTCTTCCCGGGAGCGCCTGGCGGCCCGGCCGCCCGGCGGTTCGACCGTTTACTTCACCAGTCGGCAGCGTGATTTTTCCAGCGACTGGAAGGCGACATCGCCGGGTACGGTAGCTACTTTCTTGTAGTAGTCCCACGGCCGCTTGGATTCCTCCGGCTGCTTGACTTGATACACCGTCATGTCGTGCACCATGCGGCCGTCCGCGCGTACCCGGCCATTGCGCACCACATCGTCGTCGATCGTCATCGACCGCAGCTGCTTGATGACGGCGGCGGTGTCGTCGGTGCCGGCGGCCTCCACGGCCTTCAGATAGCTGATGACCGCCGAATAGGTACCGGCCGGCAAGGACCCCGGCGCACGCCCCATTTTTGCCTGATATTTGGCGGCAAAACGACGCGACCGCTCATCCTGGTCCCAGTAAAAGCCCTCGAGGGTGTACAGATTTTGCGCCACGTTCAAGCCCATGCCGTGCACGGTTTCCAGATAGGTCACCAGCGGTGCGACGTATTGGTTGCGCATCACGCCGAACTCGCGCGCCTGCTTGACCGAGTTGACCGTATCGGCGGTGGAGTTCGCCAGCGCGATCACATCGGCCTTGGAACTCTGTGCCTGCAAGATGAAACTGGACATGTCATTGGCGGCAAACGGATGCTTGACCGAGCCCACCACCTTGCCGCCGTTGGCCTTGATGAAATCCGACGCGTCCTTTTCCAGCGCCTGGCCGAACGAGTAATCCACGGTGACGAAGTACCAGTTTTTCAAGCCCTTATCCAGCAAAACCTTGGCGGTACCGACGGCCAGCGCGTGGGTGTCGTACATCCAGTGGAAACTGGTCGGCGTGCATCCCTCGTTGGTGATGTTGGTGCCGGCAGGTGCGACAGCGATCGCGATCTTGTTTTTCTCGGCGGCGATCGGCAAAACCGCTAGCGCGGTATTGGTCAAGCCGAAATCGAACAAGGCATCGACCTTGTCGTTATCGATCCAGGTTCGGGCGGCGGCGGATGCAATGTCCGCCTTGTTCATGGTATCCCCGGAAATCACTTCGATCGGACGGCCCAGGACTTTGCCGCCAAAGTCCTCTACCGCGATCTGGGCGGCCGCCACGCTGCCTTTTCCGATATCCGCCGCTGGGCCGCTCAGGTCGGTCAGCACGCCAAGCTTGATTTTGGTCGGGCCCGCCAGCGCAGGCTGCATAAAGAGCGTGGTTGCCGCCAAGCCGGCCGCACACAGGATTTGCCTCATTCCGTCTCCGTCATTTTTAGGCTGTCTCGATCAATCTCCCTCCCCAAAGGGAAAGAGCCGAATTCACGACTGCTGTCTTCTGTGGCGCAGTCGGTCGCGTTTCAGGCTCAAATAATTAAATGAGCGCTTAAATCTTAATGGGACAGGCGGAAAAGGTCAACCGCAACGGATGGCTCCCGAGTTGCGGCGTAGAAGATGGCGTTACGGAAACCGGAACAATCACCGGCAACAGGCAACCGGCCACCTTTCCGAACGGGACATGGCGCCACCATTGGAGGGCGCCCTTCAACAGGCAGTCAAGGCAAGCTGGCCAGAATGCGGTCCATCCCGCCCTGCCAGGTGGTTTCACGGCAGCCTAGCCGATCCCCACCTGCCCGGCCGGATAGCGGATCGCGGCACCGTGCGGATGGGCGATCACGAACGCCAGCGTCAACGGGCCGACGCGGCCGATCAGCATCAGCAGCATCACCAGCCACTGGCCGGCGGCTGACAGGTGCGGCGTGACGCCGCGCGACAGGCCGACGGTGGACAGCGCCGATACCGCCTCGAACGCCAGGTCGAGGAAATTGCCGTCCTCGGTCAGCAGCAGCACGAATGTCGCGGCCACCGCCGCCAGGACCGCCATGATGGTCACCGCCAGCGCCCTTTGCACGGTGGCGAAATCGAGCGCGCGGCCGAATACCAGCGGCTGCGCCTGCTGCCGCAGAAAGGCGCGCGTGGCCACCAGCAGCACGATGAAGGTCGACAGCTTGATGCCGCCGCCGGTCGAGCCGCTGCCGGCGCCGATGAACATCAGCGCCATCATGAACAGCGCGGTCGATGGCAGCATCAGGCCGATGTCGACGGTGGACATGCCGGCGCTGCGCGGCGCCACCGCCTGGAACCAGACCGCCCACAGCCGCGCGCCCCAGTCGTGCAGGCCGCCGATGGTGGCCGGGTTGCCGTATTCGAGCAGCAGCAGGACCAGCATCGCAACCAGGTTGATCACCAGCGTGCCGACGATCATCAGCTTGGTGTGCAGCGCCAGTTCGACGAAGCGGCGCTTGCGGCGCAGGTCGTCGACCACGCCGAAGCCGATGCCGCCGGCGATGAACAGCAGCGAAATCCCGCCGTTGACCAGCGGGTTGCCGGCATACGCCGCGAGACTGGCCGGCTCCAGCGCGAAGCCGGCATTGTTGAACGCCGACACCGCGTGGAACAGGCTGTAGTACAGGCCGCGCGCCCAGCCTAGCTGCGGCACCCACTGCAGCGCCAGGAGCGCAGTGCCGGCCAGCTCCGCCACCGCAACGAAGCCGGCCATCGTGCGCAGCAGTTGGCCGATGTCGGCACCGCCGGCCTGACTGAACGAGTCGCGCAGCACGGCGCGTTCGCGCAGCCGCAGGCGGCCGCTGGCCAGCCGCAGGAACAGGATCGAAAAGGTCAACAGGCCGAGGCCACCCGCCTGGATCAGCAGCAGCAGCACGCCCTGTCCGAACGGCGACAGCCGGCTGCCGACGTCGATCACCGTCAGGCCGGTGATGGTGGCGGCCGACACTGCGGTAAAC
>JBATWJ010000517.1:0-3640 GCA_049672545.1 Burkholderiaceae bacterium | reverse complement strand
CGGGCCGGTCTGGCCGTAGCCGGTGATCGCGCAATAGATCAGGCGCGGGTTGATCGCCGCAAGCGCGTCGTAGCCGAGGCCGAGCCGCGCCATCACGCCGGGGCGGAACTGCTCGATCACGATGTCGGCGCTTTCGATCAGCGGCCGCAGCCGCGCGACCGCGTCCGGCTGCTTCAGGTCGAGCGCGATGCTGCGCTTGCCGCGGTTCAGTAGTGCGAAATTGACGCTGTCGTCGCCGAACTTCGGCACGTAGCTGCGCATCTCGTCGCCACGCCCGGGGCGTTCGATCTTGATCACTTCGGCGCCGGCCTCGGCCAGCACCAGCGTCGCCATCGGCCCCGGCAGCAGCGTGCTGAAATCCAGCACGCGGATTCCTTCCAGCGGACGCATCATGTCAGGCACCTTTTTTCGCGCGCGCCTTGGCCACCCGCGCGCGCCGCGCCGGTGCGTACGGCGCCTCGCCGAACGCGTCGAACAGGTCTTGCGTGACGTCGAAATGGTGCTCGAGGCCGGTGCGCTCCAACAGCGCGATCGGTCCTTCCGGATAGCCGAGTCCGAGCCGCAGCGTCAGGTCGAGGTCGTCGGCGCTGGCCAGTCCCTCGTCCAGCCGGCGCAGCGCGGCGTTGTAGTACGGCCGCACCAGGCGGTCGATGATGCGGCCCTGGAAATCGAAGCAGACCGCGACCTTCAGGCCGGCGCCTTCCAGCACCTGTTTGGCGGCGGCAATTGCGCTTTCCGGGGTGTTCGGCTGGCGCACCAGCTCGACCAGGTTCGACGGCTCGCCGTCGCCGAGCCGGAAGCGGGCGAAGCCGAGCATGTTCGAGCCTTCGGTGCCGCGGCTCTCGCCGGTGTAGACGCCGAGCGACTCGGTGCCCAGTTCGACCAGCACCGCCGTCTTGGCGTCGCGGCCGGAGATTTTCGCCAGCGCCGCGGCCTGGCCGGTGCCGAGCACGATCACCACGTCGCCGTCGGCAACGGCGCCGTCCAGCAGCGGATGCGGCGCCGGGAAGGAGCGGCTGCTGCCGCTGTCGAGTATCGAATAGTTCATCTGTCAGCCCCCAAACATCGCGTTGCCTTCGTAGGTATAGAACCCGCGTCCCGTCTTGCGGCCAAGGTGGCCGGCGGCGATCATCCGCTTGACCAGCGGCGGGCAGGCGGCGCGCGGCTCGTTGGTGACGCCATACAGCGCCTCGCACAGCAGCAGCTGGGTGTCGAGCCCGATCAGGTCGAGCAGTTCCAGCGGCCCCATCGGATAGCCGAGGCCTTCCTTGATCGCGCGGTCGATGTCGGCCGGCGCCGCCACGCCGGCTTCCACCAGCCGGATCGCGTCGTTGTTGTACGGCACCAGGAAGTAGTTGAGGATGAAGCCGGGGTTGTCCTTGGTCTTCACCGGCCGCTGGCCCATCGCCTCGCAGGCGGCCCAGGCCTTCTTGAAGGTGTCTTCCGAGGTGTTGATGCCGGGCGACATCTCGACCAGCTTCATCAGCTGCGCCGGCAGGCAGAAGTGCATGCCGACGAAGCGGTCGGCGCGATTCGAGCCGGCGGCGATCTCGGTGATCGACAGCGTCGACGTGTTGGACGCGAAGATCGTGTGCGGCGGGCAGATTTCATTCAACTTGCCGAACAGGTCGTGCTTGACGCGCAGGTCCTCGAACACCGCGTCGATCACCAGGTCGCATTCGGCCAGCGCCGACAGCTCGGTGCTGCCGACCAGGTTGGCCATGATGCCCTCGACCTGTTGCTCGGTCAGCTTGCCGCGCTGCACCGACTTGGCGAAGAAGCCGGCGGTCTGCGTGCGCGCGCGGTCCAGCGCGTCCTGCCGGGTGTCGTAGACGATGGTGCGGAAGCCGGCGCGGGCGGCGACGATCGCGATGCCCGAACCCATCGTGCCGCAGCCGGCCACGCCGATGGTCTTGATGTCACTCATGGATATGCCTCACTTGGTCAGAAAACTGCGGCCGATCAATTGCCGGTGCACCTGGTTGGTGCCTTCCCAGATTTGCGTGATCTTGGCGTCGCGCATCAGGCGCTCGACCCGGAAATCCTTGCAATAGCCATAGCCGCCGAACAGCTGCACGACGTCGGTGGTGATGCGCATCGCCAGGTCCGACGCCCGCATTTTGAGCATCGACGCCTCGACGCCGAAATCGGTAGCGCCACTATCGACCATCTTGCCGACCCGCCACAGCCACGATTCGCACATCGCCAGGTCGACCGCCAGGTCGGCCAGCATGAACTGGATGCCCTGGAACTCGATGATCTTGCGGCCCGACTGCTTGCGTTCGTTGATGTAGGCGACGCCGTCCTCGAACGCGGCGCGGGCGATGCCGAGCGCGTGCGCGCCGACGCTCGGGCGCGACTTGTTGAGCGACGAGAACAGGATCTTCAGCCCCTGCCCGGGCGCGCCCAGCAGGTTGGCGCGCGGCACGCGGCAGCGATCGAACGACAGCGTCGCGGTGCTGGAGGCGCGATGCCCCATCTTGTCCTCGGTGCGCACCACCGACAGCCCGGGCGTGCCTTTTTCCAGCACCAGTACCGAGATCGCCTGCTTCGGATCGTCGATCTCGCTCCACTTGCCGAACAGCAGGTAGAGGTCGGCGACGTCGCCGTTGGTGATGAAGGTCTTGCCGCCGTCGACGATGATGTCCTCGCCGTCCGGGGTGAAGCGGGTGCGCATGCCGGTGGCGTCGGAGCCGGCGTCCGGCTCGGTGATCGCCAGCGCCACCAGGCCGCCGTCGGCGACGCGCGGCAGCAGCCGCTGCTTCTGCTCCTCGGTGCCGAAGTCGATCACCGGCTTGATCGCGTGGAAGTTGGTGGCCCAGACGATGCCGGTCGAGGCGCAGGCCTTGGCGATCTCGCGCACGCAGGCGAGGTAGGCGGTGTACGACAGCTGCGCGCCGCCGTACGCTTCCGGGATGAACATCGCGTTCAGGCCGAGGCCGTTGATGGCCTTGACGTTGTCCCAGGGGAATTCGCCGCTGCGGTCGTAGTGCTCGGCGCGCGGCGCGATTTCGTCGCGCGCCAGCGCGCGCACGCTGTCGAGCAGAAGGTTTTCGTCGTCGGACAGTTCGATGCCGGCGTCGATGCGTTCAAGGATGTTCACGTGCTTGCCTCTTGCAGGGTGATGGTCAGTGCGCGATGCCTTGCGCGCCGTCGATGTAGATGGTTTCGCCGGACAGGAAGGCGGAGTCGATCGCAAACAGGCCCGACACCAGCCGCGCGACGTCGGCGGCGCTGCCCGGTTCGCGCCCGGGGATGCGCTTTTCCAGGTAGGCGCGCAGCGGCCCGGATTCCATCACGTCGCGGTTCAGGTCGGTGACGATGTAGCCGGGCGCGACGTCCAGCACGCGGATGCCCTTGCCGGCCCATTCGACCGCCAGGCAGCGCGTCATCGCGCCGACCGCCGCCTTCGACGCGCAATAGGCGAGGTTGCGCTTGACGCCGAGCTTGTCGAAGAAGGAGCCGATGTTGACGATCAGGCCGCCGCCGGCCGCCACCAGGTGCGGATAGATGTGCTGGCAGCTGGCGAACACCGAGGTCGCGTTGGTGGCGAACACGGCGTCGTAGTCGGCCTGCGAAAAGCTGTCGCTCGGCCCTTCCAGATGGATGCCGGCGTTGTTGACCAGGCCGGCGATCGGCT
>JBATWJ010000516.1:0-1846 GCA_049672545.1 Burkholderiaceae bacterium | reverse complement strand
CCACGGCACCGCGCTGGATCTGGCCGCGGCCGGCGTCGGCCGCGCCGACCACGGTAGCATGCTGGCGGCGATCGAAGTGGCGGCACGGATGGCGCAAGCCGCCGCCGGCCACCGCTGAGCACGATTGCCGGAAATCTCCATGAAACACATACCGCGCAAGCGCTTCGGCCAGAATTTCCTGACCGATCAGGCGGTGCTGCACGCGATCATCCGCGCCATCGATCCGCAGCCGGGCCAGAGCATGGTCGAAATCGGTCCCGGGCTGGCGGCGATGACGCGGTTGCTGCTGGATGCGCTGCCGCACCTGCACGTGGTCGAGCTGGATCGCGACCTGGTGGCGCGGCTGCGCAAGGAATTCGATCCGGCGCGCCTGACGGTGCATGCCGGCGACGCGCTGCAGTTCGATTTCGCATCGATTCCGGTGCCGGACGGACAAAAGCTGCGCGTGGTCGGCAACCTGCCGTACAACATTTCCAGCCCGCTGCTGTTCCACCTGGCGGCGATCGCGCCGCGCGTGGAGGACCAGCACTTCATGCTGCAGAAGGAAGTGGTGGAGCGGATGGTGGCCGAACCGGGCGGCAAGGAATACGGCCGGCTGTCGGTGATGCTGCAATGGCGCTATCACATGGAACTGCTGTTCGTGGTACCGCCGTCGGCGTTCGAGCCGCCGCCGCGCGTCGATTCGGCGATCGTGCGCATGATCCCGCTGGCGCAGCCGGCGGCCTGCGACGCCGCTCTGCTGGAACAGGTGGTGCAGAAGGCGTTCTCGCAGCGGCGCAAGGTGATCCGCAACTGCGTCGCCGGCCTGTTCGACGAGAACGAATTGATCGATGCCGGCATCGACCCGCAGGCGCGGCCGGAACAGCTGGCAGTGGAGCAGTTCGTCGCCCTGGCCAGGCGCCTGGCGATGCGCGGCGCGCATGTCGACGGCGTAAGATGATCGTGTCCGGCTGAAGCCGGGATCGAGTTCCTGATGCCATCTTCCCGTTCGCGTCGCCCGCCTGCGGCGCCGCCTTCCGAGCCGGCTGCCGAGCCGCCGCCGCAAGCGCCTGTGCCGCCGGCGCTGGAAGACTGCTGCGGCAGCGGCTGCAACCCGTGCATTTTCGATGTCTATGAAGACGCGCTGGAACGCTATCGGCAGCAGCTGGCGGCGTGGCAGCAGCGGCAGCAGGCGACAGCGCATCCGCGCAGTAAAGGTCGCTAGACCGGCCGGTCCGCGAACACCCACAGCGATTGCTGCGGCACCTCCAGCCAGTATTCTCCCGGGTCCAGCCGCTGGGGCGCATAGGCGCGCAAGCCGAGGTCGCCGGCGCCGTCCTGCTGGAACAGGCATTCCCAGCGGTCTCCCAGGTACATGCAGGTGGCCAGCGGCAGGCGCAACGCATTCTCGCTCTGCCGGGTGGAGATGCGCACCTGTTCGACGCGCGCAATGGCGGTTGCCGCATCGCCGGCGCCGGAGCCGACCAGCCGGCCTCTCAGCCGGCCGCCGGCCACCTGGATGGTGACGTCGTCGCCGTCGCGGCCGACCACGGTCGCCGGCAGCCGGTTGTTGCTGCCCATGAATTCGGCGCTGAACGCGGTCTGCGGTTCCTGGTACATCTGCTGCGGCGTACCCTGCTGCTCGATGCGGCCGTTGTTCAGCAGTAGGATGCGGTCGGCGATCGCCATCGCCTCGTTCTGGTCGTGCGTCACCATCAGGGCCGACAGGCCGAGCCGGACGATCAGCGCGCGCAGGAAGGCGCGCGCCTCTTCGCGCAGCTTGGCGTCAAGGTTGGACAACGGTTCGTCCAGCAGCAGCACCGGCGGGTTGTAGACCAGCGCGCGCGCGATCGCCACGCGCTGCTGC
>JBATWJ010000515.1:0-5750 GCA_049672545.1 Burkholderiaceae bacterium | reverse complement strand
CGCCGGCACCGTGGTCTGGAACGGCCCGGTCGGCGTGTTCGAGTTCGACCAGTTCGGCCACGGGACCGAGACGCTGGCGCGCGCGATTGCCGGCTCCAGCGCGTTCTCGATCGCCGGCGGCGGCGATACGCTGGCGGCGATCGCCAAGTACGGCATCGCCGACCAGATCGGCTACATCTCGACCGGCGGCGGCGCCTTCCTGGAATTCCTGGAGGGCAAGACGTTGCCGGCGGTCGAGATCCTGACACGCCGCGCCGGCGCCTGAGGCCGCCTATGCCGCGTTCCACCAAGATCGTCGCCACCATCGGGCCGGCGTCCAGCGATCCGGAAATCCTGGTGCAAATGATCGATGCCGGCGTCGACGTCGTGCGCCTGAATTTCTCGCACGGCCGCGCCGAAGATCATATCGAGCGTGCCCGTCTGGTACGCCAGGCGGCGGCGGCCTGCGGCCGTGAAGTGGCGATCATGGCCGACATGCAGGGGCCGAAGATCCGCGTCGGCAAGTTCGCCGACGGCAAGATCCAGCTCGCCAAGGGCGCGCATTTCATCCTCGACGCCGACTGCGAACTGGGCGACGCCGAGCGCGTCGGCCTCGACTATCCGGCGCTGCCGCGCGACGTGCGACATGGCGACGTGCTGCTGCTGAACGACGGCCTGATCGTGCTGGTGGTCGAGCGCGTGGTCGGCAATGAAATCCATACCGTGGTGCGGGTCGGCGGCGAGCTGTCGAACAACAAGGGCATCAACCGCCAGGGCGGCGGCCTGTCGGCGCCGGCGCTGACCGCCAAGGACATGGAAGACATCAAGACCGCGATGAGCTTCCAGGCCGACTATTTGGCAATCTCGTTTCCGAAGAGCGCGACCGACATGGAGATGGCGCGCCAGCTGGCCAACATCGCCGGCGAGCCGTACAAGCACAAGCCGATGATGATCGCCAAGATCGAGCGCGCCGAGGCGATTCCGGCACTGCAGGAAATCCTGAATGCCTCCGACGGCATCATGGTGGCGCGCGGCGACCTCGCGGTGGAGGTCGGCAATGCCGCCGTGCCGGCGCTGCAAAAGCGCATGATCCGGATGGCGCGCGTGTCGAACAAGCTGGCGATCACCGCCACGCAGATGATGGAATCGATGATCGTCAACGCGGTGCCGACCCGCGCCGAGGTGTCCGACGTCGCCAATGCCGTGCTGGACGGCACCGACGCCGTGATGACTTCGGCCGAAACCGCTGCCGGCAAGTACCCGGTCGAGACGGTCGAGACGATGGCGGCGATCTGCCTGGAAGCGGAGAACTCGGAAAACTACAAGCTGGACGGCGATTTCCTCAACGTCGCCTTTACCCGTATCGATCAGTCGATTGCCTACGGCGCGCTGTTTACCGCCTATCATTTGAAAGTGAAGGCGATCGCGGCGCTGACCGATTCCGGTTCGACCGCGCTGTGGATGAGTCGCCACAATACCGACACGCCGATCTATGCGATGACACCGAACCTGGCAACCCAGCGCAAGGCGGCGCTGTTTCGCAATGTGCAGACTTTCGAGCTGCCGGCCTCCAGCGACCGCGAAGCGGTGTTGAAAGCCGCGCAGGATTTGCTCCTGGCCAAAGGGGTGGTGCAGCGCGGTGACATGATTGTGCTGACCTGGGGCGAACCGATGGGGCAGATCGGTGGTACCAATGCGCTGAAGATCATGAAGATCGGCGACTGAACCGGCCATGTGCCACGGTGGGATGCCGGCGGCGCCAACGTTTAACTTGTTTATCAATCTGGAGAATCATCATGCCACTCGTATCCATGCGGCAACTGCTCGACCACGCGGCGGAAAACGGCTACGGCTTGCCGGCGTTCAATGTCAACAACTTGGAACAGGTGCAGGCGATCATGGCCGCCGCCGACGAGGTCGGCGCGCCGGTAATCATGCAAGCCTCGGCCGGCGCCCGCAAGTACGCCGGCGAAGCCTTCCTGCGGCACCTGATCGAAGCGGCGGTGGAAGCCTATCCGCACATCCCGGTGGTAATGCACCAGGACCACGGCCAGTCGCCGGCGGTCTGCATGGCGGCGATCCGCTCCGGCTTCACGTCGGTGATGATGGACGGCTCGCTGCAGGCCGACGGCAAGTCGGTCGCCAGCTATGAATACAACGTCGAGGTGTCGCGTGAGGTGGTGAAGTTCTCGCATGCGATCGGCGTCACCGTCGAGGCCGAGCTGGGCGTGCTCGGCTCGCTGGAAACGATGAAGGGCGACAAGGAAGACGGCCACGGCGCCGAGGGCACGATGACGCGCGAGCAGCTGCTGACCGACGTCGCCCAGGCCGCCGATTTCGTCAAGCTGACCCAGTGCGATGCGCTGGCGATCGCGATCGGCACCTCGCACGGCGCCTACAAGTTCACGCGCAAGCCGACCGGCGACATCCTGGCGATCGACCGCATCAAGGAAATCCACGCGCGCATCCCGAACACCCACCTGGTGATGCACGGTTCGTCGTCGGTGCCGCAGGAGCTGCTGGCCGAGATCCGCGAATTCGGCGGCGACATGAAGGAACCCTACGGCGTGCCGGTCGAGGAAATCCAGGAAGGCATCAAGCACGGCGTGCGCAAGATCAACATCGATACCGACATCCGCCTGGCGATGACCGGCGCGATCCGCCGCTTCATGGGCGAAAACCCGTCCAAGTTCGATCCGCGCGACTACCTGAAGCCGGCGCGCGCGGCGGCGATGGAAATCTGCAAGGCGCGCTACCTGGCTTTCGGCTGCGAAGGACAGGCGGCGAAAATCAAGCCGATGTCGCTGGAGAAAATGGCGGAGCGCTACAAAAAGGGCGAACTGGCGCAGATCGTGCAGTAAAATTACGACCTGAAAAAAAGAACTAAACGACCGGCGGCGTGTTGACACAGTCGCCGGTTTCGCTTTCTGGAAACCGTATGGACAGCCTCTACCAATCGACGATCACCTCGCTGCCGCTGCAGGGCCGCGGCAAGGTGCGCGACAACTACGCGGTTGGCGCCGACAAGCTGCTGATCGTCACCACCGACCGCCTGTCGGCCTTCGACGTCGTGATGAACCAGCCGATACCGGCCAAGGGCCGGGTGCTGAACCAGATGTCGAATTTCTGGTTCGACAAGCTGGCCGGCATCGTGCCGAATCACTTGACCGGTATCGCGCCGGAATCGGTGGTGCGTACCGACGAGGCGGATCAGGTGCGCGGCCGGGCGGTGGTGGCCAAGCGGCTCAAGCCGATTCTGGTGGAAGCGGTGGTGCGCGGCTACGTGATCGGCTCCGGCTGGAAGGATTATCAGGCCAGCGGCGCCATCTGCGGCATCGCGCTGCCGCCCGGCCTGCGCCAGGCCGACAAGCTGGCCGAGCCGATCTTCACGCCGGCGGCCAAGGCGGAGCTCGGCGAGCATGACGAGAACATCAGCTTCGCCGAGATGGAAAACCGCATCGGCGCCGAGCTGGCGGCGCGCATTCGCGATATCAGCCTGCGGCTGTACCGGAGCGCCGCCGATTACGCCGCCACGCGCGGCATCATCATCGCCGACACCAAGTTCGAATTCGGCCTCGACGACGACGGCGTGCTGCATCTGATGGATGAAGTGCTGACCGCCGATTCGTCGCGCTTCTGGCCGGCCGATTCCTATGCGCCCGGCATGTCGCCGCCATCGTTCGACAAGCAGTTCGTGCGCGATTACCTGGAAACCCTGTCCGGCTGGAACAAGACTGCGCCGGCGCCCGATCTGCCGGCCGACGTGGTCGACAAGACGGCCGCCAAGTACCGCGAGGCGCTGCAGCGGCTGACCGGCAAAGCCCTGGAGGATTGAGATGGACAAGGCGCGTGCGCCGCTGGTCGGTGTCGTGATGGGCTCCGCCTCCGATTGGGAAGTGATGCAGCATGCGGTCGCCATGCTGAAGGAATTCGGCGTGCCGCACGAAGCGCAGGTGGTGTCGGCGCATCGGATGCCGGACCAGATGTTCGCCTATGCCGAATCGGCGCGCCAACGCGGGCTGCGCGCGATCATTGCAGGCGCCGGCGGCGCCGCGCACCTGCCGGGCATGATCGCTGCCAAGACCATCGTGCCGGTGCTCGGCGTGCCGGTGCCGTCGAAATATCTGCGCGGCGAGGATTCGCTGCTGTCGATCGTGCAGATGCCGAAGGGGATTCCGGTGTCGACCTTTGCGATCGGCGAGGCCGGCGCCGCCAATGCGGCGCTGGCGGCGATCGCGCTGCTGGCGACCACCGACGAGCGGCTGGCCGAGCGCCTGCAGGAATTCCGCGTGAAGCAGACCCAGGCCGCGCTCGACATGAAGCTGCCGGAATGAACGACCGGTCCGCCAGCTTTTCGCCGTCCGCCGCGCCCCCGACCTGGCTCGGCGTGATGGGCGGCGGCCAGCTCGGCCGCATGTTCGTGCATGCGGCGCAGGCGATGGGCTACAAGGTGGCGGTGCTGGAGCCGGCTGCCGATTGCCCGGCCGGCCATGCGGCCGACCATCTGGTCTGCGCCGATTATGCCGATCAGCGGGCGCTGGCCGAACTGGCGGTGCAGTGCAGTGCCGTCACCACCGAATTCGAGAACGTGCCGGCGCGCAGCATGGCTTTCCTTGGCGAACGCACTTTCGTCGCTCCTGCGGCCGCCTGTGTCTCGGTCGCGCAGAACCGCATCGAGGAAAAGCGCTTTTTCACCGATTGTGCGCCGCAGTCCGGCGTGCTGCCGGCGCCGCACAAGACCATCGCTTCGGCAGCCGACATTGCGGCGATTCCGGACGAGCTGCTGCCGGGCATCCTGAAGACGGTGCGCATGGGTTACGACGGCAAGGGGCAGGTACGGGTGAAGACGCGCGACGAAGTCCGTGCCGCCTTCGCCGAGATGGGCGGCGTCGAATGCCTGCTGGAGAAGATGCTGCCGCTGGCCTACGAGGTGTCGGTATTGGCCGCGCGCGGTGCCGACGGCGCGTCGGTGGTCTATCCGATCGCCGAGAACGTGCACCGCGACGGCATCCTGTTTTCCACCACCGTGCCGGGACCGAACGTCACGCCGGCCTGTGCGCGCCGCGCGCAGGATGCGGCGCTGGTGCTGATAGAGAAGCTTGGCTATGTCGGCGTACTGTGCATCGAATTCTTCGTGTTGCAGGACGGCGCACTGGTGGTCAACGAAATGGCGCCGCGTCCGCACAACAGCGGCCATTACACCATCGATGCCTGCGTCACCAGCCAGTTCGCGCAGCAGGTGCGGGCGATGGCGCGCCTGCCGCTGGGTGACGTGCGCCAGCATTCGCCGGCGGTGATGCTGAACATCCTCGGCGATGTCTGGTTCGAAGGTGCCGCCGAGGTCCCGCGCGAGCCGGCCTGGGACGCACTGCTGGCGCTGCCGGGCGCCAACCTGCACCTGTACGGCAAGAGCGCGCCGCGCCGCGGCCGCAAGATGGGACACCTGACCCTGGTCGCGCCGACGCTGGCGCAGGCGCAGGAACATGCACGGCGCGCCTGTGCGATCCTCGGGATCACACCCTGATGGCACCACAGCAGGGCATGCCGCAGGCCGGGCCATCTGCGATCGCCGCCGCCGCAGCCTTGCTGGAGCAGGGCGGCCTGGTCGCCTTCCCGACCGAAACCGTGTACGGGCTGGGCGCCGATGCCGAGAATCCGGCGGCGGTGGCCAGCATCTACGCCGCCAAGGGGCGGCCGGCGAACCATCCGGTGATCGTGCATCTGGCGCCGGGCGCCGACCTCGAGTATTGGGCGGCATCGGTGCCGGCCGC
>JBATWJ010000514.1:0-18261 GCA_049672545.1 Burkholderiaceae bacterium | reverse complement strand
GCCCATGCCGTGCCGGCGCCGGACCTGTCGCACCCGGCAATCGCGGTCAATCTGGACGCCTGCATCCGCTGCACGCGCTGTGTGCGTGCCTGCCGCGACGAGCAGATGAACGACGTGATCGGCCTGGCGTTTCGCGGCGACCGGGTGAAGATCGTGTTCGACATGGACGACCCGATGGGCGACTCCACCTGCGTCGCCTGCGGCGAATGCGTGCAGGCCTGCCCGACCGGCGCGCTGATGCCGGCGCGCAATGCCGGCCTGGCGGTGCCGGACAAGCAGGTCGAATCGGTCTGCCCGTACTGCGGCGTCGGCTGCCAGCTGACCTACCACGTCAAGGACAACCGCATCCTGTACGTCGAAGGGCGCGACGGCCCGGCCAACCACGGCCGGCTGTGCGTCAAAGGCCGTTACGGTTTCGATTACGCGCACCACCCGCAGCGCTTGACCAGGCCGCTGATCCGGCGCGCCGACGCACCGCCCAAGCGCGGCGACTTCACGATGGACCCCGAGCACGTGCTGGACGTGTTTCGCGAAGCCAGCTGGGAAGAGGCGCTGGAAGTCGCCGGCGGCCGGCTGAAACAGATCCGCGAACGGCATGGCAGCCGCGCGCTGGCCGGCTTCGGCTCGGCCAAGGGCAGCAACGAGGAAGCCTACCTGTTCCAGAAGCTGGTGCGGATCGGCTTCGGCAGCAACAACGTCGACCATTGCACGCGGCTGTGCCACGCGTCGTCGGTGGCGGCGCTCTTGGAAGGGATCGGCTCCGGCGCGGTCTCGAACCCGGTGATGGACGTGATGCAGGCCGAGGTGGTGATCGTGATCGGCGCCAATCCGACCGTGAACCACCCGGTCGGCGCCACCTGGATCAAGAATGCAGTGAAGAACGGCACCAAGCTGATCGTCTGCGATCCGCGCCGTTCGGACCTGGCGCGCATCGCGCACCGCTTCCTGCAGTTCAAGGCCGACACCGACGTTGCACTGCTGAACGCGATGATGCACGTGATCGTGCATGAAGGGCTGGTCGACCAGGGCTTCATCGACAGCCGTACCATCGGCTACGACGATCTGAAGAACAACGTCGACGGCTACAGCCCGGAAGCGATGGCGCCGATCTGCGGCATCGACGCCGACACGATCCGTTACGTCGCGCGGCTGTACGCGACGTCGAAGGGCTCGATGATCCTGTGGGGCATGGGCATCTCGCAGCACGTGCACGGCACCGACAACGCGCGCTGCCTGATTGCGCTGGCGCTCTTGACCGGCCAGATCGGTCGGCCCGGCACCGGCCTGCATCCGCTGCGCGGGCAGAACAATGTGCAGGGCGCGTCCGACGCCGGCCTGATCCCGATGATGTACCCGGATTACCAGCGGGTCGCCGATCCGGCGGTGCAGGCGCGCTTCGAGCAGGCCTGGGCGCTGCCCGCCGGCACGCTCGATCCGCAGCCCGGGCTGACCGTGGTGGAAATCATGGATGCGATCGACCGCGGCGAGATCCGCGGCATGTACATCATGGGCGAGAATCCGGCCATGTCCGACCCCGACGCCGATCATGCGCGTGCGGCGCTGGCAGCGTTGGACCATCTGGTGGTGCAGGACATCTTCCTGACCGAGACCGCCTACCTGGCCGACGTCATCCTGCCCGCATCCGCCTTTCCGGAAAAGACCGGCAGCTTTACCAATACCGATCGCGTGCTGCAACTGGGACGGCAGGCGCTGGCCCCCCCGGGCGACGCGCGCCAGGATCTCTGGATCATCCAGCAGATGGCACGCCGGCTCGGGCTGGACTGGGACTATGCGGACGTGTCGGAAGTGTTCGACGAAATGCGCCACACGATGCCGAGCATCGCCGGTATCACCTGGGCGCGGCTGCAGCGCGAGCACGCGGTCACCTATCCGTGCATGGCGGAAGGCGATCCCGGCCAGCCGGTCGTGTTCACCGAGGCGTTTCCGACTGCCAGCGGGCGCGCCCGCTTCGTGCCGGCCGATGTGATTCCGGCCGACGAACGGCCGGACGCCGAATATCCGATGGTCCTGCTGACCGGCCGTCAGCTGGAGCACTGGCACACCGGCAGCATGACGCGGCGTACCGCCGTGCTGGACGCGCTGGAGCCCGATCCGGTGGCGCTGATCCATCCGCTCGACCTGGCGGAACTCGGCGGCAGGCCGGGCGATGTCGTCACCATTGCGTCGCGCCGCGGCGCCGTCAGCCTCTATGCGCGCGCCGACGAATCGTCGCCGCGGGGCGCGGTGTTCGCTGCGTTCTGCTACTACGAAGCGGCGATCAACAAGCTGACCAATCCGGTGCTGGACCCGTTCGGCAAGATCCCGGAGTTCAAGTATTGCGCGGTCCGCGTCACGCTCGGCGGTACCGAGCCGGCGCAGGCCAGCTACGGCGGCGGTCAGGCGCTGGCGCTGGCGACGGAGCGCAGCCACATCTGAGCGGCGCCGCCGGCCTGCCGGAAAGAGCAGTGCAAAGCTGCGGCGCCTGTGCCATCATGTGCTCATGCGAGGCTCGCGGTGCCCGCGAGCTGTTGGCACAGGAGGACGGTTCACGATGGACGTCGTCATGCAACGCATTCCGCTGGACAACCGCTGGCGTCCCTGGCAATGGCGGCCGCTGCAGGTGCTGGAGAGCGGCGTGCCACCGGGGCAGGGCGCGCACTGCCTGCGCGACGCCGCCGACGACACGCGCTGGCTGTTTCCGGGCTTCGAGGTCGAACTCTTCGCCGATGAAGCCGAAGGCTATTTCCTCAACACCAGTGCGCCGGCGCCATGCTGGTTCGTGATGTGGCGCCTGGAGCAGATCGATGGTGCCGAAGTCGCGGTGCCGAAGGTGCTCACGCTGTCCTACAACGAGGCGGCACGGCTGATGGACGGCGGCGAGCAGGTCGATACCGTGCCGGCGCCGCCTCCGGTAGTCGCCTGGCTGCGGCAGTTCGTCGATCTCCATTACCATCCCGAGCCGAAGAAAAAGCGCCGCAAGCCCTCGTTCGAGGGCGGTGCCGAAGTCGAGAAAATGGCGCGCGCCGAAGGGGAGATACATGGCCGCTGAGGATTTCTTCAGCCGCTGGAGCCGGCCGCGCGAGCGGGCGGAAGAGGCGGAAGTGCCGCTCGATGCCGAGCCGCTGCCGCCCGCCGAACTGCCGCCCCCCAGCCTGGAAGAGGTGCAGCGGCTGACCACCGATTCCGACTACGCGCGCTTCGTCGCCGCCGGCGTCGATGAGGACGTCAAGCGCGCCGCGCTGAAAAAACTGTTCTCGGATCCGCGTTTCAACGTGATGGACGGTCTCGACGTCTACATCGACGACTACAGCGTTTCGGAGCCGATCCCGCAAGCGATGCTGCGCCAGCTGAACCATGCCAGGGCGCTACTCGACCCGCTGGCGCAGTTCGAGAAGCCGCTGATGAAGCTGCGGGAGCAGGTGGAACGCGCGGTTGCATTGGACGACAGCGAGCCGGTGGCGCCGGAGCCGCCGGCGATCGACAACAGCGACCCGGCCGCCGCGGTGCAGGATCCGGCCGACGCCCCGGCAGACATTCCTATCCAGGTATCGAAATGACGACCCGCTTCAAGGTATGCAATTGCAATCACACCATGCCGCTGGATGCGGCCGCCGGTGCGAAGCTCGGAGCCGCTCTCGGCAGCGGGCCGCTGACGGTTTCCAGCCAGCTGTGCCGGCGCGAGATCGGCGATTTCCTGGAAGCCGCCGATGGCGTCGACGACGTGGTGATCGCCTGCACGCAGGAACGGGCGCTGTTCGCCGAACTGGCGCAGCAGCGCAAATCGATGGCGCCGCTGCGCTTCGTGAACGTGCGCGAAACCGGCGGCTGGGGCAAAGAGGCGAAGCAGGCGCTGCCGAAAATGGCAGCGTTGCTGGCTGCTGCCGCGCTGCCGGATCCGGAGCCGGTACCGGTGGTCGGCTATCGTTCGGGCGGCCGAACGCTGGTGATCGGCGCCGCGGACCAGGCGCTGCCGTGGGCTGCGCGGTTGCGCGAACAATTGGACGTCAGCGTGCTGTTGACCGCCGGCGATGGCGGCCAATGGCTGGGCGAACACGCATTTCCGCTGTATTCCGGCCAGAGTGTCACGGTGGCCGGTTGGCTCGGCGCCTTCGAAGTGCGCTGGCAGCAGCACAATCCGATCGATCTCGAAACTTGCACTCGCTGCATGGCATGTATCGATGCCTGCCCGGAGAGCGCGATCGACCTCACCTTCCAGATCGATCTCGACAAGTGCAAGGACCACCGCTCCTGCGTGGCGGCTTGCGGCGCGATCGGAGCCATCGATTTCGCCCGCACGGAAACCGCGCGCAGCGGCAGCTACGATCTGGTGTTCGACCTGGCGCCGACGCCGGCGCTGCGCATGCATCAACTGCCGCAGGGATATTTCGCGCCCGGACTGGATCAGGCGCGGCAGGCGCGCGACGCCTTGCGCATGGCGCAACTGGTCGGCGAATTCGAGAAGCCGCGCTTTTTCCGCTACAAGGAAAAGCTGTGTGCCCACGGCCGTAACGAAAAGATCGGCTGCAATGCCTGCATCGACGTCTGCTCCGCCGAGGCGATACGCGGCGATGGCAACCATGTCCGCATCGAGCCCAGTCTGTGTGCCGGCTGCGGCGCCTGTACCACCGTCTGTCCGTCCGGCGCGATCGAATATGCCTATCCGCGCCCGGCCGATATGGGCATCCGGATCAAGACCATGCTGGACGCCTACGAGCGCGCCGGCGGCCGCCAGGCGGCGCTGCTGCTGCACGACAAGGAGCACGGCGCCAGCGTGATCGAGCAGACCGGCCGGCTGGCGATGGCGGGCGGGCGCGGTATCCCGGCACGCGTGCTGCCGGTCGATCTGCACCATATCGCGTCGGCCGGGGCAGACCTGTGGCTGGCGGCGCTGGCCTATGGCGCCACCAATGTCGCTGTGCTGGCGACCGGCGCCGAAGCGCCGCAATACCTTGACGCGCTGCAGCAGCAGATGGAGTTCGCGCAGGCGATCGTTTCCGGCCTCGGCTATCCCGGCCGCCATTTCGAACTGATCCGCGCCGCCGATGCGGCACAACTGGAACAAGCGCTGTATGCGCTGGCGCCGGCCGCGGCGCCAGCCGCGCGCGCCACCTTCCATGTCGCCGCCGACAAGCGCGGCACGCTGGATTTCGCAATCGAGCACTTGGTCCGCCAAGCGCCGGCGGCGCCGCAGGAGATCGCGCTGCCGGCGGCGGCGCCGTTCGGTACCGTCGAATTGAATACCGCCGCCTGCACGCTGTGCATGGCTTGCGTCGGTGCCTGCCCGGAGTCGGCGCTGATGGACAGTTCCGACTTGCCGCAGTTGCGCTTCGTCGAGAAAAACTGCGTCCAGTGCGGCCTGTGCGAAAAGACCTGCCCCGAGCAGGCGATCACGCTGCGGCCGCGCCTGCTGCTGACCGACGAAGTCAGGAAGCCGCGCGTGATCAACGAGGCGCAGCCGTTCCATTGCATCCGCTGCGCCAAGCCGTTCGGCACCCTGCAGATGATCAACAACATGACGGCCAAGCTTGCGCTGCACGGCGCGTTCGCCGGCAATCTCGACCGCATCAAGATGTGCGCCGACTGCCGCGTGATCGACATGATGGAAAACAAAGGCGAAGTCTCGATCATGGATGTGAAGCGCGCGCATTGAGCCGCGGCGAAAGGCAAGCATGGCGGATGTTCAGACACTCGTATTCGAAGCGCCGGGCCGGGAAGAGGAAGCCGCGCGCGCCGATTTCTATGGCCTGCTGGCCAGCCTGTTTGGCGCACCGCCGTCGCAACAGCTGCTGGACCGGATCGCGGCGGCCGACCGGCAGGCCGGCGGCGCGCTCGACGCCGCCTGGGCCGAACTGGTGGACGCCGCCCGCCGCACCGATGCGGCGACCGTGCGCGATGAATACGAATTGCTGTTCATCGGCGTCGGCAAGCCGGAAGTGATGCTTTATGGTTCCTACTACCTGTCCGGCTTCCTGATGGAAAAGCCGCTGGTGGCCTTGCGCGACGACCTGGCGGCGCTTGGACTGCGGCGACCGGTGACGGTTGCGGAAACCGAGGATCACCTCGCCGCGCTGTGCGAAGTGATGCGCCATCTGATCCTGTCCGACGATGTCGTCGCCGCCGGTCTGGCGAGCCAGAAGCGGTTTTTCGGAACCCATCTGCAGCCGTGGGCGGAGACGTTTTGCACCACGCTGGAGGCGCATCCGCAGGCGCGCTTCTATGCCGCCGCCGCGCGCCTCGCGCACGGTTTTTTCGACATCGAGATGCAGGCGTTCGACCTGTTCGGATGAGGGGTTCTCCCGGCGGCGATGCTGCAGAGCAAGAATTTGTGCCGGCGCAAATCTGCCATGGTTGCAATTGTGTGAGCACAGGGTGATACTGAAGCCGAACTACATTTCAAACAGGCTTGATTTTCCTGTCGGTCTTTAGGAGACAAACATGACAGAGCAAAAGAAAATCCCTCGCCGTAGTTTCTTTGCCGGTCTCGGTCTGGTTGCCGCAGCCGGCGTGGCCGCCAAACTTTCTTCCAAGGCCGCTGAACCGACGCCGGATACGTCGGCCGATGATGCCAAAGGCAGCGGTTACCGTCTGTCCGATCACGTCAAGAAGTATTACCGCACCACCACCATCTAGTCGATGAGGTGACACCATGCTGTTGACTCGCAAGGGCCATGACGGCCCGGTTTCGCACTCGCATCGTTCGCCCGGCCTGTCGTCCAGCCTATCCGCCGCCCTGTCGCGCGCGCTGCCCACGATGGACCGGCGCGCGTTCCTGAAGCGTTCCGGGATCGGCATCGGTGCCGGCATTGCCGCTTCCAGCCTGGGCTTGATCGAACAGGCCGGTGCCGCCGACGGTAACGACAAACCGGCCAGGAAGATCGAGGTCAGGCGCACGGTGTGCAGCCACTGCTCGGTCGGCTGCGCGGTCGATGCCGTGGTGGAAAACGGTGTGTGGGTGCGGCAAGAGCCGGTGTTCGATTCGCCGCTCAACCTCGGCGCCCATTGCGCCAAGGGCGCGGCGCTACGCGAACACGGCCACGGCGAGTATCGACTGAAGTACCCGATGAAGCTGGTCAACGGCAAATACCAGCGCATCAGCTGGGACACCGCCTTGTCCGAAATCTCGGCAAAACTGCTGGAGATCAGGAAAGCCAGCGGGCCGGACTCGGTGTTCTGGATCGGCTCGTCGAAGCACAACAACGAGCAGTCGGCGCTGCTGCGCAAGTTCGTGTCCTTCTTCGGCACCAACAACTGCGATCACCAGGCGCGCATCTGCCACTCGACCACGGTCGCCGGCGTCGCCAATACCTGGGGTTACGGTGCGATGACCAACAGCTACAACGATATGCAGAATTCGAAGGCGGCGCTGTATATCGGCTCGAATGCGGCGGAAGCGCATCCAGTCTCGATGCTGCACATGCTGCATGCGAAGGAAACCGGCACCAAGATGATCGTGGTCGATCCACGCTTCACGCGCACTGCGGCCAAGGCCGATCAGTACATCCGGATCCGGTCCGGCACCGACGTGCCATTCCTGTACGGGTTGCTGTACCACATCTTCAAGAACGGCTGGGAAGACAAGAAGTACATCCACGATCGCGTCTACGGCATGGACAAGGTGCGCGAGGAAGTGATGACGTGGACGCCGGAAAAAGTGGAGGAAGCCTGCGGCGTGCCGGAAGCGGAAATGTTCCGGGCCGCCGAAACGATGGCCAAGAACCGCCCGTCGACGCTGGTCTGGTGCATGGGTCAGACCCAGCACAGCATCGGCAACGCGATGGTGCGCGCTTCCTGCATCGTGCAGCTGGCCTTGGGCAACGTCGGCATTTCCGGCGGCGGTGCCAACATCTTCCGTGGCCATGACAACGTGCAGGGCGCCACCGACGTCGGTCCCAACCCGGATTCGCTGCCGGGCTACTACGGTTTGTCGACCGGTGCCTGGAAGCACTGGTGCGCCGCCTGGGGGGTCGACTACGAGTGGGTCAAGCAGCAGTACCCGTCGCAGGCAATGATGGAAAAATCCGGCACCACGGTATCGCGCTGGATCGATGCGGTGCTGGAAAAGAGCGACATGATCGACCAGGACAACAACGTCCGCGCGGTCGTCTTCTGGGGCCATGCGCCGAATTCGCAGACACGCGGCCTGGACATGAAAAAGGCCCTGGACAAGGTCGACCTGGTGGTCGTCATCGACCCCTATCCGTCGGCCACCGCGGCGATGACGGCGATGAAGGTGGAAGGACAGGAGCTGAACCCGAATCGTGCCGCCTACCTGCTGCCGGCCGCCACTCAGTTCGAGACTTCCGGTTCGGTGACGGCGTCGAATCGTTCTCTGCAATGGCGCGAAAAGGTCATCGATCCGCTGTTCGAATCGCGCACCGACCAGATGATCATGTATCAGCTGGCGGAAAAACTGGGCTTCGGCAAGGAGCTGGTGGCGAAGATCAAGCTGGTACCGGGCAAGGGCGGGATGCTGGAGCCGGAGCCGGAAGACATGCTGCGCGAAATCAATCGCGGCTCCTGGACGATCGGCTACACCGGCCAATCGCCGGAACGGCTGAAGGCGCACATGCGCAACATGCAGATGTTCGACGTCAAGACGCTCAAGTGCAAGAGCGGCAAGGATGCGGCCACCGGCTACGACCTGTCCGGCGATTATTTCGGACTACCTTGGCCTTGCTACGGTACGCCGGAACTGAAGCACCCCGGTTCTCCCAATCTTTACGACACCAGCAAGCATGTGATGGACGGCGGCGGGAATTTCCGCGCCAATTTCGGCGTCGAGCGCGATGGCGTCAACCTGCTGGCGGAGGACGGATCCTGCTCGCTAGGGTCGGAAATCCAGACCGGCTATCCGGAGTTCGACCACGTGTTGCTGAAGAAGCTGGGTTGGTGGGACGATCTGACCGACGCCGAAAAGAAGGCGGCGGAAGGCAAGAACTGGAAGACCGACCTGTCGGGAGGCATTCAGCGCGTGTGCTTGAAGGTGCACGGTGTCCATCCATTTGGAAACGCGAAGGCGCGCGCGCTGGTCTGGAATTTCCCCGACCCGGTTCCCTTGCACCGCGAGCCGATTTACGGCACCCGGCCCGACCTGGTCGCCAAATATCCGACGCATGACGACAAGAAGGTGTTCTGGCGCTTGCCGACCCTGTACAAGACGCTGCAGCAGAAAAACATCGAGGAAAAGCTGTACGAAAAATTCCCGATCATCCTGACTTCGGGACGGCTGGTGGAATACGAGGGCGGCGGCGAAGAAACCCGCTCCAACCCGTGGCTGGCCGAACTGCAGCAAAGCAATTTTGTCGAGATCAATCCAAAAGCCGCTTCCGAACGTGGTATCCGCAACGGCGAATATGTGATCGTGTCGACTCCAACCGGTGCCCGCATCAAGGTGAGGGCGCTGGTGACGCCGCGCGTCGGGCCGGACACGGCCTTCGTTCCTTTCCATTTTTCCGGTTGGTGGCAAGGCCGGGATTTGCTGGAGTATTACCCGGAAGGCGCGCATCCGCTGGTACGCGGGGATGCGGTCAACACCGCGACCACCTACGGCTACGATTCAGTGACGATGATGCAGGAAACCAAGACCACGATCTGCAACATCGCCCGAGCCGAGGCATGAGGCGACAGGAGTAGCGCAGTAAAGAGAAGTCGCAGCGGCAATCTAGCGGCGGGCATACCGCCAAGGAGACAAGGCATATGGCACGGATGAAATTCATTTGCGACGCAGAGCGCTGCATCGAGTGCAATAGCTGCGTGACCGCATGCAAGAATGAGAATGAAGTGCCGTGGGGCGTCAACCGGCGCCGCGTGGTCACCATCAACGACGGCGTGGTCGGCCAGGAAAAATCGATTTCGGTCGCTTGCATGCATTGTTCGGACGCGCCGTGCATGGCGGTCTGCCCGGTGGATTGCTTCTACCACACCGACGACGGCCTGGTGCTGCACGACAAGGATGTCTGCATCGGCTGCGGATACTGCTCCTATGCCTGCCCGTTCGGCGCACCGCAGTTTCCGTCCAACGGCACCTTCGGCTTGCGCGGCAAGATGGACAAGTGCACCTTTTGCGCTGGCGGCCCGGAACCGGACGGGTCGCAAGCCGAATTCGAAAAGTACGGGCGCAACCGGCTGGCCGAGGGCAAGCTGCCGGCCTGTGCCGAAATGTGTTCCACCAAGGCGCTGCTCGGTGGCGATGGCGACGTCATTGCCGACATTCTGCGGAACCGGGTCGTCCAGCGCGGCAAGGGCAGCGAAGTCTGGGGCTGGGGCACCGCCTATGGCAAATCGCATGATCCCAACGCCAAGGCGCCGGAGGGAGGCAAATCATGATGCGCATCGTTTTTCTCGCCGTATTGGCCCTCGGCCTGAGCGCCTGCAGCGAGCCGGACCAGTCGCTCGCAGCCAGCAGCGCCAAAGCGGATGGCAAGGCATGGCAGGGTGCCCAGAACCCGTTCGTGGCGCCCGGCTGGCAACCCGGCGACAAGGCGCGTTGGGAAGAACAGCTTCGCCATCGGGCGCAGACCCAGAATGAATATATGAGAATCCAGTGACCGCAAGGTGCAGGAGTGCATCATGAATAGATTCGCCAGATTTGCCGTCGCCCTGGTATCGGGGCTCGTACCGATGATGTTCATGACCGCGTTCCCCGCTGCGGCGGCCGATAATCAGGATGCTGCCAGCACCAATTCGACCATTACCACGCCGGTCGTGCCGAACGTCGAATCGGTGGATATCCTGAAGCAGAACCAGGCCGAACGCACCCGCGATCAGCCCGGCAACCTGGCGCCGACCTATCGTATCGTCAAGGAAGGCCGGGAAAACTATTCCAGCCTGCCGGCGCGCGAGGCGGGTGTGTTGATCCAGCCGAAGGCGCGTTTCCCGGGCCAGGCACGCGCGACCACGGCCGGTGAAGCCTGGCGCAATTACCGCAACGGCCCGCTGAGCCAGATCGGCGGCTGGCTGCTGGGTGCCGCTCTGCTGGCTATCGTGATCGTCTATCTGGTCTTCGGCACCCGGAAATTGAAAGGGGAGAAGACTGGGCGGCTGATCGAGCGCTTCACACCGGTGGAGCGCATCGCGCACTGGACCACCGCGATCAGCTTTGTATTGCTGGCGCTGACTGGTCTGACGATGCTGTTCGGCCGCTATGTGGTCCTGCCACTGTTTGGCCCGACGCTGTTCGGTTGGTTTTCCTACGTCTGTAAAAATGTCCATAATTTCGTCGGCCCGCTGTTCACGGCGGCGCTGATCGCCGTATTCCTGATATTCCTGCGAGACAATTTCCCTGAAAAGAATGACTTGAAATGGCTGGTGCGCATGGGCGGCCTGTTCAGCGGCGAGGACATCAGGGTCGGCCGTTTCAATGCCGGCGAAAAACTCTGGTTCTGGGGCGGTGTCGTATTGCTCGGGCTGTTTGTCAGTAGTTCGGGTTTCGTGCTGAACATGCTGGTTCCCGGCATGGATTACACGCGCGGCAACATGCAGATCGCCAACGTGGTTCATGTCGTCAGCGCCGTCCTGTTCATCTGCATTGGGCTCGGCCATATTTATATGGGTACGCTGGCGCTTGGGGGCGCGTATACCGCGATGGCGGAAGGCTACGTCGACGACGAATGGGCGAAGGAGCACCATGGGCTCTGGTACGACGATATTCAGAACGGCAAGATTCCGCGTGTGCGCAGCGAGCAGGGCGCCGGCGACCTGAAGAGCCGGCCCTTGCCGGCCAAAGGATGAATAGAATCCCGTCGATGTTCCTGATTCCCGCCTGAGGCAGTGCAGCCAGATGCCGTATCGTCCATTTTTGTCCAATGCCAGCGCCGAACTGACGCGCGAAATCGAAGCGGTCGACGAGCGCGGCCGCATCTCGAAGATCTTCATTCCCGCCGAGCGGCCACTGACCGTCTACGTCGACAAGCGCGAGCTGGTCACCCTAATGACGCTGGGTGCGGCGCCGGAAGCGCTGACGCTCGGCTATTTGCGCAATCAGCGACTGGTCAGATCGATCGACGAGGTCTTGGCCGTACAGGTTGACTGGGAAGTGCAAGCGGTGGCGGTGACCACCCGCGATGGGATTGCCGACATCGAAGAGCGCACTTCCAAGCGGGTGGTGACCACTGGCTGCGGTCAGGGTTCGGTGTTCGGCGGCCTGATGGATGAGGTGGAGGCGATCGAGTTGCCGCCCGGTGCGCGCCTCGAACAGGCGGTGGTGTACAAGATCGTCGACACCATCCGCACCCAGCATTCGATCTACAAGCAGGCCGGCTCGGTACATGGCTGCGCGCTGTTCTCGTCAGCAGGCGAACTGCTCTATTTCGTCGAAGACGTCGGCCGCCACAATGCAGTCGACGCGATCGCCGGCAAGATGTGGCTGGATGGGATGACTGGCGCAGACAAGGTGTTCTATACGACCGGCCGCCTGACGTCCGAAATGGTGATCAAGGGTGCGCAGATGGGAATCCCGTTTCTGCTGTCGCGCTCCGGCACCACGCAAATGGGGCACATGGTGGCCGAGCGGCTGGGGATGTCGCTGCTGGCGCGCTGCACTGGCAAGCATTTCCTGCTGCTGTCCGGCCGGGAGCGCCTGCTGCTGGATCCGGAATTGGCCAGCGGAACGCTGAAGGTGGCGTAAAGCCGCGTCCGGCGTGGATTTCCTCGGCCTGGGCGAGCGGGTAGAATAGCAATTTTCCCGATAGCGGCTTTGGCGACCCAAGGCCGTTTTTGTTTGCCATGACCGTTCGTACCCGTTTTGCTCCCAGTCCCACCGGCTACCTGCATCTGGGCGGCGCCCGCACCGCCCTGTTCGCCTGGGCCTTTGCCCGCCATTACGGCGGCACCTTCATCCTGCGGATCGAGGACACCGACCTCGAGCGGTCGACACCGGCCGCGGTGCAGGCTATCCTGGACGGCATGCAATGGCTCGGACTGCAGCACGACGAAGGCCCGTTCTACCAGATGCAGCGGATGGACCGCTATCGTGAAGTGATCGCGCAAATGCTGCAGGCGGGCACTGCCTACCACTGCTATTGCACGCCGGAAGAAGTCGAGCAGATGCGCGAACGGCAGCGCGCCGCCGGAGAAAAGCCGCGCTATGACGGCACCTGGCGACCCGAACCGGGCAAGACGCTGCCGCCAATCCCAGGCGGGCGCCAGCCGGTGGTGCGCTTCCGCAATCCACTCGACGGCGAAGTCAGCTGGAACGATCTGGTCAAGGGGCCGATCACGATTGCCAATCGCGAGATGGACGACCTCGTCATCGCCCGTCCGGACGGCACCCCGACCTACAATTTCTGCGTCGTCGTCGATGACTGGGACATGCGCATCACGCACGTGATCCGCGGCGACGACCATGTCAACAATACGCCGCGCCAGATCAACATCCTGCGGGCGCTGGGAGCCGAGGTGCCGCTGTACGGACACGTGCCTATGATCCTCGGCGCCGACGGCGAAAAACTGTCGAAGCGGCATGGTGCGGTCAGCGTGATGGAATATCCGGCACAGGGCTATCTGCCGGAAGCGATGCTCAATTATCTGGCCCGGCTCGGCTGGAGCCACGGTGACGACGAGATTTTTTCGATGCAGGAGTTCTGCGCGTGGTTCGACCTGAACCACCTGTCGAAGTCGCCGGCGCAATTCAACCCGGAAAAACTGGCCTGGCTCAACAACCATTACCTGAAGCAGGCCGACGACCGGCGGCTGGCAGAACTGGTGCGACCGCAGATGGAGCGGGACGGTGCGCAATTCGGCGGCGCGCCCGAACTGCCGGCGGTGCTGGCGCTGCTGAAGGAACGCGCC
Source organism: Burkholderiaceae bacterium (assembly GCA_049672545.1). GTDB lineage: Bacteria > Pseudomonadota > Gammaproteobacteria > Burkholderiales > Burkholderiaceae_D > DATJCV01. The sequence continues at coordinate 4,473 of JBATWJ010000514.1, read as the reverse complement.
AACACCACGGTGGAACTGGGGGCGGCAGCAATGCTGTTCTACCGGGAGCCGGCGCCGCAGCCGGAGCTGCTGGCGCAGCACGTGACCGACGCGGTGCGTCCGGCGTTGATCGACTATGCCGAGCGTTGCCGCACGGTCGAATGGAATCGCGCCGCATTGGGCGCGATGCTGAAGGAAGTACTGGCTGCGCACAAGCTGAAGATGCCGCAGCTGGCGATGCCGCTGCGGTTGATGATCACCGGCCAGTTGCAGACGCCGTCGATCGACGCGGTGATCGCGCTATTCGGGCGTGACGTGGTTCTTGCACGTCTGAAAAAAACTCTCGGCTGAATGCGAAATGGCGCAAAAGACGATTTACATTGGAGAAAAAGCTTTGCTATAATCTCGTTTCTTCGCAAGGGGGTATAGCTCAGCTGGGAGAGCGCTTGCATGGCATGCAAGAGGTCAGCGGTTCGATCCCGCTTACCTCCACCAGCGACAGAAATGCAGTACAGGTCGGCAGCATGGACAGTATCTGTCCCCATCGTCTAGAGGCCTAGGACATCACCCTTTCACGGTGAGTACAGGGGTTCGAATCCCCTTGGGGACGCCAAGTTAAACCCTGTATCGGGGGAAGCGATCCGGTAGTGGATCGTGCATTTCTCCGATGCAGGATCAAGTTCGATCTTCTCGATAAGGCCGCTCAATGCGGCCTTTATCGTTTTCAGGTCGCCATCGTCGATGCTGGTGCTCAAGTTGTCGAACAGCACGCGCACCAGGTGGCGAACCTCGTTCGGGGTGATCGCTTTCGCGTCTTCGGATAGCGTGGCGCGCTGGCGCAGCTGCTGCAGCTCGTGGAGCATGTTGGCGCGCTCGGCCTCTGCCTGGCTGATGCTGCGCTTGTAGGCAGGCTTCGATGCATCGTCGGCCTCGGCCAGCAGGTCGATCAATTTCCCGATCTTGGCCGTTTGCCCGGCCAGCTTCTTCTCGGCGCCGGCGATGCGGCGGCCGTCGACTGGATCATCCAACAGCAGTTGCATCGTCGCCGTGATCCGCTCGACCACCGAATCCGATTGGAACTCTTGCTTGATGGATTCCAGCACGGTGTGGTCGATCCGGCGTGCCGAAATTTTCTTGCCCTTACCGAGCCGGTACAAGCCAGCATTCATGCGCTTGTCCCATTCACCCGACCAAGGCGAGCCGTCCGGCGCCTGCAGTAGGCCGGTGAGCAGATACACATGGTCGGATGATCGCGTGCGGAACGTCTTCAGCCGCGAGACGCGCGCCAGCACCGCTTCGGCCTCGGTCGTGCTGATCAGCGGCGGATGGGTGTCGTGGGTGATCAGCCACTCCGATCGCGGCTTGCGCTTTTCGCCGCCGCGGTAGCCACCGCCGGGCATAGCCTCGTTGTGCACATTCCAGACGGTATGGCCGGCGTAGGTCAGCGCCTGCCATTCCATAGGGTTAAAACTGCTGTCCGGCCAATCTAGGCCGAGCCGGGCGATCAGCGCGCCGCGCGACTCGCCGGCGGCGCGGCCGGACAAGTAGGCCGCTACCTGCGGTGCTTCGTCGTTGGGCACCAGCTTCGACTTCAGCACCGGCATGCCTTCGCGCACGGCGCCGGTGGCGGTGTAGTCCAGTTTGTAGCCGCGCGGTGCCCGGCCGCCGGCGCGCCATCCCTGGCGCACGTTCTCGGCCATGCCGGCCATGCCCTTGGCCTTGGAAGTCAGGCTGTGCCACTCGTCCATCGCCTGCAGGATGGATTTGAGCAGCATGCTGGTGATCGGGTCGCTGTCGGGGACGTTACGGTAGTGAATGCGGATGTCAGCCTTGTCGCACTCGTGTTCGAAGATCAGGGCAATGTGCCGCCGGCGCGCGACGCGCGAGGTGTCGAGCACCAGCACATGTTCCCATCCTCGATCGGATTGCCGCAGCGCGCGGATCAGCGCTTGGAAGCCCGGCCGATCTTCGTCTTTGCCCGACTCCACAGCGTCGGAAAATTCGTCGACCACTGCGAGATTCTTGGCATGTGCCAGGTCGTGGAGTGCTCGACGCTGGGCGTCGAGCGAAATGTCACTGCGATCCTTGCTGCTGCGCAGGTAGAGGGTGGCGCGATTCGTCATTCTTTGGAACGATCTTGAGGGTACTGTCTTGTCGGAGCTTTAATAATACTCTGGCAAGTGGAACGAAATCGGCCGTCGCTAGCGAGCCGACTATTTCTACCTCGATCGGTGGTTTTCGGCGGCTAGCTGTGGGTTTCATTGGGACGGCGTGCTTTGTTCCAGCGTCGGAAGGCGTACATCGCGCAGACGATGCCGAACGGGCCGCCGAAGATGTAGCCCGCCACCTCGGCGCCGGCCGCGTCCGGGCCGAGCTTGAGCAGCAGCAGTTGGGCGGCCGAGATCAGCAGGCTGTTGACGAAGGCGCCGACGTAGTGCCCGCGGTTGACCATGAGGGACTGCAGGCCGAGAGCGAACACCAGGACGAAGGTGCTGGCGAAGAGGGCGAGGGCGCTCATGCGATCAGCTGCAGTTGCGCCGCCTGGCGGTTCAGCGCCGCCTGGCACGCCGGATTGATCCAGACCACTTCGTTGCGGAGGGCGGTGCCACGGCCGGCCGAGATCCGCGCACAGGTCTCGTACCGGGACCAGCCGCGCAGCTGCTCGTCGTACAGCGTCGACGGGTAGCCGGAAAGCACGACGAAACCTTGGAGGCTGGCCAGCATCTCCAGCATCTGGACGTGATCCTGATCGGTCAGTTCGTGCCGGTAGTAGCGGCCGTGGTGCGCGCCGCGGTTACGCGTCGCGTGCAGGTATGGCGGATCGACGTAGTGCAGCGTGGTCGGGGAGTCGTGCTGGCGCATGACGTCGACGGCCGGGCGGTTTTCGATCAGCACGCCGGCAAGGCGCTGCCCTGCGATCGCGATCGCCTCCGGATATTCCCGCCACAGGTGCTGCGCCGTGCTGTATTCGCGCTTGGTGTCGATCCGGAAGCCGGTATGGCCCTTGGTGGCGCCGGCCGAGCCAAAGCCCATCTGCGCCCGGATGGCCAGGCGCCGCGCTTCCTCGATCGGATCGTCCGAGGGTTCCATCGCCAGCTCGAATTCGTCGCGGGCGTACGGCGTCAGCAGGATCTGCTCGATCAGGCGCACGCGGGTGACCGGGTCGCGCAGCACGCGGAAGAAATTGACGACTGCGCGATCGAGGTCGTTGTAAATCTCGGCATAGCTGGGCGTCTTTTGCAGCAGCACGCCGGCGGCGCCGCCGAACGGCTCGACGTAGTGGGTGTGATCCGGGAAAAACTGCATCACCCACGGTGCGAGGCGGAACTTGGCGCCGTGGTAGCGGAGGGCAGGCTTGATCGGTGCGTTCATGCGGCTGCGACCTCCAGCTGCTGTTGCGTCGATTCTGTCTTCCGCCCGTTGGGATACCGCCAGTCCTGGTAGCACGCCTTGCACCACTCATGCAGTCCGTCGCCACCTTTGGTTTTCTTGGTGTAGAAAAACTCGGTGTCGGCCGGCCAGTAGTCGCGGCAGTGGGAGCACCGCCGCATCAGCTCGCCGTCTTCCATTCGGTACAAGCCGCTCTTCAAGCGGCGTTCGAGCAGTTCGGCGGTCGGGCTGGCAGGGCGGGCGACATACGTGGCGCCGTTGGGCGCCTGGTAGGTGACGTTCATGAGGTCACCCGCTCGAATTCCACTACCCACACCCAGGGGTTGGCGTCCCAGCTGCCTGGGCCGTTGAGCGATTCCCAAAGCGTCCTATACAGATAGATCGCATTGACTAGCCGGCCACCGCAATTTCCGCATGAGCGCACAAAATCCAATGGTTCGTCGCAGCGGCATGGGGTGCCGTCGTAGACACCTTCGGCGAATGCATCTGCCTCGCTGATGTCCTGCAGCCGCTCGACGCGCACGCTGGTGATCTTGATCGTGATGCGGCTGGCCCAGCGTGGCATGTGAATTGATGGACGCCACCGATCTTCCCATTGGGCCATATGAACTTCCTGGTCGGCATTGTCATTTACGCCTGGGGTTGCCTGATACTGTGCGACTTCGACGTTTTGCAAATCATAGGCGGCGACGCCGTACTTCCACGTCTCGCGCACCCATAGCCGATCGCCTGGCTGACCGTATGGGCAGAGCACGGTTTCAACATGCATGCAGCCGTCGATGGTGCCCAGGTTCTCCATCGCGATGCCAGGGCCGCCCCAGCCGAGAATGGTGCCGCCGTTGCGTGGCTTTACAGCGCGTCGCGTCTGCGTCTTCGTGCCATCGAGCAGGGCGCGGACTTCTGGCGCGGTCATGCGGATAGGGCGCTCTTTCATGCCGCACCTCCCTGCGCCACGGCCAGCGCCACCGCCACCGACCGCACCCAGATCGGCGTGCTGCCCAGCGTGAAGGTTTCGCCGGACCAGGCGAGCAGCAGGGTGGTGCCCATCACGCCGGCGATCGCGGCGGCCGCCTCGGGCGGCACGGCGTTGCCGATGCGCTCGCG
>JBATWJ010000513.1:0-3750 GCA_049672545.1 Burkholderiaceae bacterium | reverse complement strand
CGCCGATGCCGTGGTCGAGCGCTGGTTCACCGCCGGCTACGCCGCGCGCGCACCGCAGAAAATCGACGAAGCGCGCCAGATGCTGCTGCACACCTCGCCCGAAGGCTACGTCGCCAACTGCGCGGCGGTGCGCGACATGGACCAGCGCGACGGCCTGGCCGGCATTTCGGTGCCGACGCTGGTGATGGCCGGCAGCCAGGACAAGTCGACGCCGCCGCACGACGGCCAGTTCGTGGCGCAGCAAATCCCCGGCGCGCGCTACCTGGAGCTGGACGCCGCCCACCTGTCGAACTGGGAACAGGCCGAGCGCTTCACCGATGCCGTGGTGACATTCCTCGCCGGCTGACATCTTCGAAAGGAGCCGCAATGGACGAACAGGAACGCCACGCCGCCGGCATGGCGGTGCGGCGCGCGGTGCTGGGCGACGCCCACGTCGACCGCGCGCAGGCGGCGCGCACGCCGCTGACCGGCGAATTCCAGGACCTGATCACGCGCTACGCGTGGGGCGAGATCTGGACCCGGCCCGGCCTGCCGCGCCATACCCGCAGCCTGCTGACGATCGCGATGATGGTGGCGCTGAACCGCGAACAGGAACTGAAGCTGCACCTGCGCGCCGCCGCCAACAACGGCGTGTCGCGCGACGAGATCAAGGAAGTGCTGCTGCAGACGGCGATCTATTGCGGCGTGCCGGCCGCCAATTCGGCCTTCCACATGGCGCAGGAGATATTTGCGGCGATGGATGCGCCGGGCGGCTGAATCCGGGCCAACTGAAAAATAATTAGAGGCGGGAGTATTTTCAAACTCGCGCGTGTTACTTGCGGGAAATGCATGATTTTTATGCATACTCCCGAATTTTTGCGATTTCGATCGAGGAGGCGGCATCATGGGTAACGGCGACGCCGGCGGCATTCGCGCCGGAGGGCGGCGGCAACGGCAGGGGGGGCGATGCTGAGCAATTTCATCGGTGTGCTGTTCGACGGCATCGCCTACGGCAGCCTGCTGTTTTTGATCAGCGTCGGGCTGTCGGTGACGCTCGGGCTGATGAATTTCGTCAATCTCGCGCACGGCGCCTTCGCGATGCTGGGCGGCTACGTCTGCGTGGTGCTGATGAACCGGCTCGGCGTGCCGTTTCTGCTGACGCTGCCGATCGCCTTCGCCGCTGCTGCCGCCGCCGGCTGGGTGCTGGAGCGGCTGCTGTACCGGCGCCTGTACCAGGCCGATCCGCTCGACCAGGTGCTGTTCTCGATCGGACTGACTTTCATGGTGGTGGCCGGCTTCACCTACGTCTGGGGGCCGACCCAGCAGCCGGTGCGGCTGCCGGACTGGCTGCGCGGTCAGGTCGAGATTTTCGGGCTCGACGTCGGCAGCTACCGGCTGTTCCTGATCGGCGTGGTGATCGTCATCACCGCCGCGCTCGGCTGGCTGATCGAACGCACCCGCTTCGGCGCCCAGATCCGCGCGTCGGTTGACAACCAGCGGGCCGCGGTCGGCCTCGGCATCAACGTCGACCGCGTGTTTTCGCTGACCTTCGCGCTTGGCTCGGGCTTGGCCGGCCTGGGTGGCGGGCTCGGCATCGACGTGCTGGGGCTGGATCCGACCTTTCCGATCAAGTACATGGTGTATTTCCTGATCGTGGTCGCGGTCGGTGGTGCCGGCACCATCCGCGGCCCGCTGGCGGCAGCGCTGCTGCTGGGCGTGTTCGACGTCGCTGGCAAGTACTACGTGCCGGAGGTCGGCGCCTTCGTCATCTACGTGCTGATGGTGGTGTTGCTGCTGCTGTATCCGTCCGGCCTGATCGCGAGGCGCGCATGAAACCTGAATCGTTTCCCATCGCTACGCAACTGCCGCCGCCGCGCCTGCCGCACGACCGCTGGCAGCCGCTGGAAGTGGCGTTCTGGCTGCTGCCGTGGCTGGCGTTCTTCCTGTTCCCCGGTTATCTGGTGCTGGTGTCGCAGATGATGATCATGGGCCTGTTCGCGCTGTCGCTGGATCTGATCCTCGGCTATGCCGGCATCGTTTCGCTTGGACACGCGGCCTTCTTCGGCCTCGGCGCCTATACCGCCGGTCTGCTGGCGGTGCACGGCTGGGGCGAACCGGTCACCGGCCTGATGGCGGCGGCGGCGGCCAGCGCGCTGTTCGGCTTCCTGACCAGCTTCCTGGTGGTGCGCGGACACGACCTGACGCGGCTGATGGTGACGCTCGGCATCGGCCTGATGCTGTTCGAGGTGGCCAACAAGGCGGCCTTCATCACCGGCGGCGTCGACGGCCTGTCCGGCGTCGAGATGTGGAAGCTGCTCGGGCTGTTCGAGTTCGACCTGTACGGCAAGACCGCGTTCTGCTACAGCTTCGCGGTGCTGTTCGTGCTGTTCGTGGTGCTGCGGCGGCTGGTCAGTTCGCCGTTCGGGCTGTCGCTGGTCGGCATCCGCGAAGGCAGCACCCGGATGCCGGCGATCGGCGCCGACGTCCAGTGGCGGCTGGTGGCGGTGTATACGGTGGCGGCCGGCGTGGCCGGCGTCGCCGGTGGGCTGCTGGCGCAGACCACGCAGTTCGTCGGGTTGGAGTCGCTCAGCTTCAGCCGTTCCGCCGAACTCCTGATCATCCTGGTGCTGGGCGGCACCGGCCGTCTGTACGGCGCGCTGGTCGGCGCCGTGGTGTTCATGCTGGCGCAGGACCGCATCGCCGGCATCGATCCGACCTATTGGCAATTCTGGATCGGCCTGCTGCTGGTAGTGATCGTGATGTTCGGCCGCGGCGGCATCCTCGGCGGACTGGACAAGCTGCGCGCGCGCCTGCGGCCGGCGCGCCGGACGGAGGCGCAGCCATGAGCGCGGCGATGAACAGGATGATCGACACTGCCACCACGCTGCGCACCGAGGGCCTGTGCAAGCAGTGGGGCGCCTTCCAGGCCAACAGCGACATCACGCTGGCCTTCGCGCCCGGTGGCCGGCACGCGCTGATCGGCCCGAACGGCGCCGGCAAGACCACCTTCATCAATCTGCTGACCGGCACGCTGGCGCCGTCCGCCGGGCGCGTCTATTTCGGCGGCGACGACATCACCGCGCTGGCGCCGCACCAGCGCGTCAAGCGCGGCATCACGCGCACCTTCCAGATCAACACGCTGTTCGGCGGCCTGACCGTGCTGGAATCGGTGATGCTGGCGCTCTTCGAGCGCGACGGCCGCCATCGCATCTGGCACCGCACGGTGGCGCGCCAGCGCGCCGCGCTGGACGAGGCGGCGGCGCTGCTGACAACGCTGAAACTGCAGCGCGATGCCAACACCGTCACCCGCAACCTGCCGTACGGCAAGCAGCGGCTGGTCGAGATCGCGCTGGCGCTGGCGACCAAACCGAAGGTGCTGCTGCTGGACGAGCCGGCGGCCGGCATCCCGTCGGCCGAGAGCGCCGAACTGTTCGAGGTGATCGCGGCCTTGCCGCACGACGTCACCATCGTCTTCATCGAGCACGACATGGGGCTGGTGTTCCGCTTCGCCGAGCGGATCACGGTGCTGGTGGGCGGGCGCGTGCTGACCGAAGGCACGCCGGCCGAGATCGCGGCCGACCGCCGCGTCAAGGAAGTCTATCTGGGGGAGGCGCAGCATGACTGACGGCGCGCGCGAACTGCTGGCGCTGGACGGCGTGACCGCCGGCTACGGCGCGGCGGTGGTGCTGGAAGATATTTCGTTCTCGCTGGACGAGGGCGACAGCCTGGCGCTGCTGGGCCGCAACGGCGTCGGCAAGACCAGCCTGCTGC
>JBATWJ010000512.1:0-3812 GCA_049672545.1 Burkholderiaceae bacterium | reverse complement strand
GTTGCGCCACCGTCAGCGTGGCGGCGCCGCCGGCGCAATCGGCGGCACGCACCGCGTAGCCGTCCATCTGCGTGTTGTCGGCCGGCGGCACGTCCAGCCGCGAGGTCTGGTCGGTGGCCAAGACGCGGCCGTTGGCGTCCTGGGTGGCGACCGTTTCGGTATCGGTCAGCGGCCGCGCGGCCGCCAGCAAGGCGTCCAGCGCGGCGCGCGCGGTCAGCATCGGAGCGGCGGAAGATTTCGGGGAAGACATGGCAAGCGTTTCTCGGCAAGGAAAGTCGGCGGGCGGGCGCCCGCGCCGGCATGGCTGCAAGTGTAAGACATGCAATGCGGGGTTGCCAAAACGGCCGCACCGGGGCAGCGGACCGGGATGGTGCCGGCAGCATACTCCCGGACATACCCGTCTATCCCGGGCGTCACACTGGAATTACAGACGCATACTCCCCTTAGGCGAGAAAAGCGGCGTTACAGCCCGGTATGCGCGGCGATGTAGGCCTTGACCGCGTCGACGTCGGCCGCCATCACTTCGAAGCGCTGCGGCAAGGCTTCGATGTCTTCGAAGCCGGCCGGCCGCTCGGCATCCTGGCCGAGCGCTTCGCGGATGGTTTCGTTGAACTTGGCCGGCAGCGCGGTTTCCAGCACGATCATCGGCACGCCGGGCGCCATGTGTTCGCGCGCGACCTTGACGCCGTCGGCGGTATGGGTATCGATGGTGATGCCGTAGCGCTCGCGCACGTCGCGGATGGTCGCCAGGCGGTCGGCGTGGGTCGATTTGCCGGACACGAAGCCGTATTGCGCCACCCTGGCGAATTCGTCGCCGTCGCTGCCGGGGCGGCCGGACAGATCGAAGCCGCCGTGCGTCTCCACCTTGTGGAACAGCGCGCGCACGCGGGCGCTGTCGCCGCCCAGCAGGTCGTGGATGAAGCGCTCGAAATTCGACGCCTTGGAAATGTCCATCGACGGGCTGCTGGTGTGGTAGGTCTCGGCCGACTTGCGCACGCGGTAGACGCCGGTGCGGAAGAATTCGTCGAGCACGTCGTTTTCGTTGGTCGCGGTCACCAGGCGGTCGATCGGCAGGCCCATCATGCGCGCGATGTGGCCGGCGCAGATGTTGCCGAAGTTGCCGGACGGGACCGCGAACGACACCTTCTGCTGGTTGCTGTCGGTCGCTTCCAGGTAGCCGCGGAAGTAGTACACCACCTGCGCCACCACGCGCGCCCAGTTGATCGAATTCACCGTGCCGATCTTTTGCCGCGCCTTGAACGCATGGTCGTTCGACACCGCCTTGACCATGTCCTGGCAATCGTCGAACACGCCTTCGATCGCGATGTTGAAGATGTTGGGGTCCTGCAGGCTGAACATCTGCGCGGTCTGGAACGCGCTCATCTTCTTGTGCGGCGACAGCATGAAGACGCGGATGCCGCGCTTGCCGCGCATCGCGTATTCGGCGGCGCTGCCGGTGTCGCCGGAGGTGGCGCCGAAGATGTTCAGCTCGGCATGCTGCTGGTCGAGCGCGTATTCGAACAGGTTGCCCAACAGCTGCATCGCCATGTCCTTGAAGGCCAGCGTCGGACCGTTGGACAGCGCCTGCAGCAGCAGCCGGCCGCTACCGGAATCCTCCAGCAGGCGCAGCGGCGTGATCCGCGCCGGATCGTCGCCGGCACGCGCGTTGCGGTAGACGTCGGCGGTATAGGTCTTCTTCGTCAGCGCCTTCAGGTCGGCTTCCGGAATGTCGGTGGCGAAGCGGCGGATGATCTCGAACGCCAGCTCGGCGTACGGCAGGCCGCGCCAGGCATCCAGTTCGGCGCCGCCGATCTGCGGGTAGCGCTGCGGCAGGTACAGGCCGCCGTCCGGCGCCAGTCCGCCCAGCAGGATTTCGGAAAAAGATTGCGGCGGACACCGGCCGCGGGTGGAGACGTATTGCATAGGATCGAAGCTCGATTCAGGCCGCGCACCGCGACCCCTTGCCAACATGGCGGAGCAACAACCCTGGCGCAGCGGGATTCAAAAACGGGAGCCGTATTATAGCTTCCGCAGACAACGATCCGGCGCGTGGGCGTCGAGGATGCTTGCAGCGGACCTACCGGCACCCGATCACGCCGATCATGAAGCCGGCCGCTTGCGCCTCAGCCCTTCCGCCACGGCAACCGCCAATAGGGCTGCCAGCAATGCCGGCAAAAGCGTGGCCACAGTCACCACCACCCAGGCGCCCGGCGTGACGCTGCCAGATTGGCCGCAACATCCAAGGTTCAGCACCGCGTAGCCGATGGCGGCCAGGGGCAGCCAGACAACGAGAAAAATCAACCCGCCCATACCAGCCGCCCAGGGGCTGACGCGTGATCTGCGAACACACGTCAAGCGCACGCCCCCAAGGCGTTGCCAGTGGCCGCCCGGCTCGCCAGCCCGATAGCCAGGCTGGCCATGCGGCTAGGCCGTCTCAGTAGTAGCTGCCGGTTTTCAGACAGGTTTGCCATTTGCGGTATTCGCGCATCTTGCAGGTGGAATCGCTGCACAGCGCGGAGGACGAATAGTGCCGGCTGGCGCACATCTTGGCGTGGGGAGATTGATCCGCCGGGCTGGAACTGCTTTTGCCGGCAGCGCCTTTCTGCGCCGTCGGGACGGATTTCGCCGCGGCCTCGCCGATGCCGGGCTTGCCGCCGGCCGCCTTCAGGCGCGCCGCGACCATGGTGCCGATCGCCATATCCAGTGCAGTTTGGCCAGACGCGACCTTGATGTCGGGATTGGCCCCGCGCCGCAGCAGTTCCTCCACCATGACCAAATTGCCATCTTTGGAAGCAAAGTGCAACAAGGTAAAGCCCTCGTTGTTCTGCATGTTGACGTCGATGCCCTTGTCGAGTTCGGCGACGGCGACCGCGTTGTAGTGGCTGCCGATGGCCATGCGAACCTTGTCGAAATCTCCGGTTCCGGTACCGGCAGGCGGCTGCTTGCCGCCCCCGCCGACGCCCGCTTTCGCGTCCATCGCCTGCTTGAGGCGGACTGAGACCATGGTCCCGATCGCGCGATCCAGTGAAGTCATGCCAAGGTTGTTCTTGATGGCTGGATCGGCACCACGCACAAGCAGCGCATCGACCATGGCAAGATTGCCGTCCGCCGCCGCAAAACTCAACAGCGTATTGCCCTCGCCATTCTGCATGTTGAGATCGAATTGACCGCTGTCGATCAGGCGTAGCGCAGTGGCATTGTCCTTGATGCCGATCGCATAGCGTGCATCGTCGAACGGGTCACCAGCCCGGGCAGTTCCGGCCAATCGCAGCGCCAGCAGCGTCATGAGCACAAGAAGTAGCGTCCTGACGTTTCGGCGGCGGGTGCTCGATGCGGGATTTTGGAGGCAGACTTCCGCGCGGCAGGTAGTGGGCATGGTGATTTCCAAATTGAATCAGAGGAGTCACCTTACCAGTCCGATGCCCCCAATCGATGCTCCGAAAGGAGTAGTCAAGATACACTCAACAAGCCGGATAATTCACGGAAACGGCCTGCAATGCCAAGCCACCTTCCGACGTTTCCTTGTACTTGCTCATCATGTCGGCGCCGGTCTGGCGCATGGTTTCGACCACCTGATCGAAGCTGACGTGGTGGCGGCCGTCACCGCGCAGCGCCAGCGAGGCGGCCGTGATCGCCTTGACCGCGCCCAGCCCGTTGCGCTCGATACATGGGATCTGCACCAGCCCGGCGATCGGGTCGCAGGTCAGGCCGAGGTGGTGCTCGATGCCGATCTCGGCGGCGTTTTCGATCTGCTCGTTGCTGCCGCCGAGCGCCGCCGCCAGGCCGGCCGCCGCCATCGCGCAGGCGACGCC
>JBATWJ010000511.1:0-11543 GCA_049672545.1 Burkholderiaceae bacterium | reverse complement strand
CAGTGCGGCAGGCGCTGGTGGACCTGCAACTGCGCTTTCGCGCGGCGCCCGGGCTGGTGGCCGACGGGCGCGACATGGGCACGGTGATTTTCCCGGACGCGGCGCTCAAGGTTTTCCTGACGGCAAGCGTCGAGGCACGCGCGAACAGGCGCTATAAGCAATTGATTGACAAGGGTTTTTCTGCTAATATGCAAGACCTTTCAAAGGATTTGGCGGAACGGGACGCGCGCGATGCGAATCGCGCCATCGCACCGCTGAAGCCGGCGCAGGATGCGCGCCTGCTCGATACGTCCGATATGACCGCCATGCAGGCGGCCGAGCGGATACTCGGCTGGTATCGCGAAACCGGCGTGCGCCCGGCCTAGCCGCCGCCCGCCATCGCAGTTGCAGTGCCGTTGGAGTCCGCCCGGATGCAAAGTTCGGCCGGACATTGATAAACCTAACCCAGTCCTCGTTGCCGCTTTCCTTCAGTTATCCGCGTCCGACGATATTGGCCCACCCCCAAAATTTTATTCTTATGTCTACTGCTGTCATCTCCCAGGAAACCCCGGGCATGGAAAGCTTCGCCGCCCTTTTTGAAGAATCGCTGACGCGCCAGGACATGCGTTCCGGCGAAGTGATCTCGGCGGAAGTCGTGCGCCTCGACCACAATTTCGTGATCGTCAACGCCGGCTTGAAGTCGGAAGCGTTCATCCCCATCGAAGAATTCAAGAACGACAATGGCGAGCTCGAAGTCAATGTCGGCGACTTCATTTCGGTGGCGATCGAATCGCTGGAAAACGGCTTCGGCGACACCATCCTGTCGCGCGACAAGGCCAAGCGCCTGGCTTCCTGGCTGGCGCTGGAAAAAGCGATGGAATCCGGCGAAATCGTCACCGGCACCGTCAACGGCAAGGTCAAGGGCGGCCTGACGGTCCTGACCAACGGCATCCGCGCCTTCCTGCCGGGTTCGCTGGTCGACACCCGTCCGGTCAAGGACACCACGCCGTACGAAGGCAAGACTCTCGAATTCAAGGTCATCAAGCTCGACCGCAAGCGCAACAACGTGGTGCTGTCGCGCCGCGCGGTGGTCGAAGCGTCGATGGGCGAAGAGCGCGCCAAGCTGCTGGAAACCCTGAAGGAAGGCACGATCGTCAACGGCGTCGTCAAGAACATCACCGACTATGGTGCGTTCGTCGACCTGGGCGGCATCGATGGCCTGCTGCACATCACCGACCTGGCATGGCGTCGCGTGCGTCATCCGTCCGAAGTGCTGTCGGTCGGCCAGGAAATCACTGCCAAGGTCCTGAAGTTCGATCAGGAAAAAAACCGCGTCTCGCTCGGCGTCAAGCAGCTCGGCGACGATCCGTGGATCGGCCTGGCGCGCCGCTACCCGCAAGGTACCCGCCTGTTCGGCAAGGTCACCAATCTGACCGACTACGGCGCCTTCGTCGAAGTCGAGCAGGGCATCGAGGGTCTGGTGCACGTGTCCGAAATGGACTGGACCAACAAGAACGTGGCGCCGAACAAGGTCGTGCAGCTGGGTGACGAAGTCGAGGTCATGGTGCTGGAAATCGACGAAGACCGCCGCCGCATCAGCCTCGGCATGAAGCAGTGCAAGCCGAACCCGTGGGACGACTTTGCCGCCAGCCACAAGAAGGGCGACAAGGTGAAGGGCGCGATCAAGTCGATCACCGATTTCGGCGTGTTCATCGGCCTGACCGGCAATATCGACGGTCTGGTACACCTGTCCGACCTGTCCTGGACCGAAGCCGGCGAGGAAGCCGTGCGCAAGTTCAAGAAGGGCGACGAGCTGGAAGCGATCGTGCTGGCGATCGACGTCGACCGCGAGCGCGTGTCGCTCGGCGTCAAGCAGCTGGAAGGCGATCCGTTCAACAACTTCGCGGCGATGAACGACAAGGGTTCGATCGTCACTGGCACTGTCAAGTCGGTCGAGCCGAAGGGCGCCGTGATTGCGCTGACGGAAGAAGTCGAGGGCTATCTGCGCGCTTCCGAGATCTCGCGTGATCGCGTCGAGGATGCCGGTACGCACCTGAAGGTCGGCGACAGCGTCGAAGCGCTGGTGCTGAACATCGACCGCAAGGGGCGCAGCATCCAGCTGTCGATCAAGGCCAAGGACAACGTCGAGGCGCAGGAAGCAATGAACAAGATGGCGGCCGATTCCAACGCCGCTTCCGGTACCACCAGCCTCGGCGCGCTGCTGAAGGCCAAGCTCGACAACAAGGGCTAAGGTCGAAGCGGTTCATGACAAAGTCGGAATTGATCGCCCGTCTGGCCGAGCGTTATCCGCAGCTGGTAACCAAGGATGCGGATTACGCGGTCAAGACCATCCTCGACGCCATGGCGGATGCGCTGACCACCGGCCAGCGCATCGAGATCCGCGGCTTCGGCAGCTTCGCGCTGAACAGCCGGCCGCCGCGGATCGGGCGTAACCCGAAGTCGGGCGACAAGGTGATGGTGCCGGAAAAGCGGGTGCCGCACTTCAAGCCCGGCAAGGAATTGCGCGAGCGGGTCGATGCGATGGTCGGGCAGCCGATCAAGGAAGACTGACTGTCATGGGCGGGACCGGGGCTCGATTTCCGGTCCCGGTTTCGCAAGGCATGGGAATGGCATCTTCGGATGCCATTTTTTTTGCTGCCGCCGGCCGCCTCTGTGGCTTGATTCGTCGCAAGTCCGGCGTTGCCGGGACGTCGTTTCACGTACAATTTCGCTTGACCGATCAACAAGCAATAAGGAGCAGGCGCCATGAAAATCATCGTTCGAATCATCGCGGTGCTGATCTTTATCGTGTTCTTCGGCTTCGCATTGAAAAACACCCAGGAAGTCGCGCTGCGCTTCTTTTTCGATTATGAGCTGCACGGGCCCCTGGTGTTGGTACTGCTGGCCTTCTTCGCGATCGGTGCTGTGCTCGGCGTGCTGGCGATGACGCCGACCGTGTTTCGCCACCGGCGCGAAGTATCGCGGCAAAAGAAGCAGATCGCCACCTTGCAGAAGGAGGTGGACGCGCAGCATCTGGCGCGCGCCTACCCGCCGCAGCCCGACAGCGTCATGCATCCGTAATGGCGCGGTCGTCCTCCTCACTGGTCGGGTATGGAATTTGAAATCTGGTGGCTGCTGGGCATCCCGGTGTTCTTCGCATTGGGGTGGATCGCCGCGCGGGTCGACATCAACCAGTTGGTATCGGAGTCGCGCAGCCTGCCGCGCGGCTACTTCAAGGGCCTGAATTTCCTGCTCAACGAGCAACCCGACAAGGCGATCGACGCCTTCATTGAAGTGGTGCAGCTGGATCCGGAAACGGTCGAGCTGCACTTCGCGCTCGGCAACCTGTTCCGTCGCCGTGGCGAAACCGAGCGTGCGATCCGGGTTCACCAGAACCTGCTGGCGCGCCCCGACCTGGCACCGGAACATCAGATGCAGGCGCAGTACGAGCTCGGCCAGGATTATCTGAAAGCCGGTCTGCTGGACCGCGCCGAGGAATCGTTCAACCTCCTGGTCGACACGCCGTACAGCGCGCAGGCGCGGCGCGCACTGCTGGAAATTTACCAGCGTGAGAAGGAATGGCCGCGCGCGATCGAGGCTGCGCGTGCGCTGCAGGAAGCCGGCGCCGGCGGCCGCCAGCGCGAAATCGCCCAATTCTATTGCGAACTGGCGCAGGACGAGCTGGTGCACACGCACCCGGAAGCGGCGGTCGCCTGGCTGGAAAAGGCGCTGGCGACGGATCGCATGAGCGTGCGCGCCACGCTGTTGCTGGGCGATGCGCAACTGGAGCGCGGCGACATCGAGGCCGCGCTTTTGACATGGCGCCGGGTCGAGCAGCAGAGCGTGCCGCACGTGGCGCTGGTGGCACAGCGGCTGATGGACGGCTATCGGGAGGTCGGCCGCGCGCAGGAGGGCTTGAACCTATTGCAGGCATACCTGGCGGAAGCGCCGTCGATCGACCTGCTGGAAGTGGTGTTCAAGGCGATGCTGGAACTGGAAGGGGTGGACGCCGCCAACCAACTGGTCGGCGACGAATTGCGGCGCACGCCGACCCTGCTCGGCCTCGATAAATTGTTGGAGGCGCGGCTGATGGAGGCGCGCCCGGAAGTGCGGCCAGAATTGTCGCTGGTGAAGAACCTGGTGCACGGCTATGCGCAAAAGTTGGCGCGGTACCAGTGCAGCCACTGCGGCTTCAAGGCGCGCCAGTTCTACTGGCAATGCCCGGGCTGCAGCCAGTGGGAAACCTACCCGCCGCGCCGTACCGAAGAATTGAACGTAATGAACTGATTTTCAATCGAAGGGCGGAACGCAGCGCGCCCCCGGGTCCGCCGCGCCGCCCGCAAACCATACGACACCATGAAAATAACCATCATCGGCACCGGCTATGTCGGGCTCGTCACCGGCGCCTGCCTGGCCGAACTCGGCAATGACGTCTTCTGTCTCGACGTCGACCAGGCCAAGATCGATCTTCTGAACCAGGGCGGCATCCCGATTCATGAGCCTGGGCTGGCGGAAATCGTCGCCCGCAACAGCGCCGCCGGCCGCCTGCAGTTTTCCACCGACGTCGCCGCCAGCGTCGCCCACGGCGAGGTGCAGTTCATCGCGGTCGGCACGCCGCCGGACGAGGACGGCTCGGCCGACCTGCAATACGTGCTGGCGGCGGCGCGCAACATCGGCCGCCATATGACGCAGTTCACGGTGGTGGTCGACAAGTCGACGGTGCCGGTTGGCACCGCCGACAAGGTGCGGGCAGCAATCCAGGCCGAACTCGGCGCGCGCGGCGTGCAGCATGCGGCGACGCCGTTCTCGGTAGTGTCGAATCCGGAGTTTCTGAAGGAAGGCGCGGCGGTCGAGGACTTCATGCGGCCCGACCGCATCGTGATCGGCTGCGACAACACCGCCGAAGGTCAGCGCGCGCGGGCGCTGATGACCCAACTGTACACGCCGTTCAACCGCAACCACGAACGAACTTTCTGGATGGACGTGCGCTCGGCCGAATTTACCAAGTACGCGGCCAACGCGATGCTGGCGACCCGCATCTCGTTCATGAACGAACTGGCCAATCTGGCCGACCAGGTCGGCGCCGACATCGAGGCGGTGCGCCATGGCATCGGCTCCGACCCGCGCATTGGCCGCAGCTTCCTGTACGCCGGCTGCGGCTATGGTGGCTCGTGCTTCCCAAAGGACGTGCAGGCGCTGGAAAAGACCGCGCGCGATCACGGGCAGGACCTGCTGATCCTGCGTGCGGTCGAAACCGTCAACCACCGCCAGAAGCACGTGCTCGGCAACAAGATCGTCGGCCGTTTCGGCGAGCGCCTGGATGGACGGCATTTTGCGATCTGGGGCCTGGCGTTCAAGCCGAACACCGATGACATGCGCGAGGCGCCGGCGCGCGTGCTGCTGCGCGAGCTGATCGAGCGCGGCGCCACCGTCGCGGTGTACGACCCGGTGGCGATGAACGAGGCCAAGCGGGTGCTGGCGCTCGACTTTTCCGGTTCCGCGGAGGCGCTGGCGCGCATCCGCTTTGCCGACAGTCCGATGGATGCGCTGGCTGACGCCGATGCGCTGGCGATCGTGACCGAATGGAAGGCCTTCCGCAGCCCCGATTTCGCACAGCTGCGGGAGCGCCTGAAGGAACCGGTCATTTTCGACGGCCGCAACCTGTTTGCGCCGGACGTGATGGCGCATGCCGGCTTCGAGTACCACGGCATCGGTCGTTCGGTGCTGACGCGCGCATGAAGGCGACACTGCACCAGGCGCTGGAGAGCGCACGCATCCTGGTGGCGGGCGACGTCATGCTGGACCGCTACTGGTTCGGCGAAGTCAACCGTATTTCGCCGGAGGCGCCGGTGCCGGTGGTGCGCATCGAAAAGCGCGAGGAGCGCCTGGGCGGCGCCGCCAACGTCGCCCGCAACATCGCGGCGCTCGGCGCACAGTCGGGGCTGCTCGGCATCGTCGGCCGCGACGAAGCCGGCGACGCGGTCGACCAGATGCTGGCGGCGGCCGGTATCCAGAGCTTTCTGCAGCGCGACCCGGCAATTTCCACCATCATCAAGCTGCGCGTGATCGGCCGCCAACAGCAACTGCTGCGGATCGATTTCGAGCACCCGCCGGGCCAGCTGGTGCTGCGCGACAAGCTGACCCGCTTCAATGTGCTGCTGCCGCAGCACGACCTGGTGGTGCTGTCGGACTATGCGAAGGGCGCCTTGACCGACGTCGCACAGATGATCGCCGCCGCGCGCGAACTCGGCAAGCGCGTATTGGTCGATCCGAAGGGCGACGACTTCTCGATCTATGCCGGCGCCTCGATCCTCACCCCGAACAAGGCCGAGCTGCGGCATTGCGTCGGCGGCTGGAAGAACGAGGCCGAGCTGACCGAGAAGGCGCAGCAGCTGCGGCAGTCGCTTGATCTGGAGGCGCTGCTGCTGACCCGTTCGGAAGAGGGAATGTCGCTCTATGCGGAGCAGCAGGTGCTGCACATCCCGGCGATGGCGCGCGAGGTCTATGACGTCTCCGGTGCCGGCGATACCGTGATCGCGACGCTGGCGGTGATGCTGGCGGCCGGGATGACGCTGGCGGATGCGGTGGCGGTCGCCAACCGGGCCGGCGGCATCGTGGTCGGCAAGCTGGGCGCGTCGACGGTGAGCCGGGAGGAATTGTCGATCTGATACGGCCGGATTACACTGTTCCGGTCGGTCGCAGGGAGGAGTGCTCTTGGCCTTCCTTTCCACGGGCACGCAACCAAATTATCGGAGAATCCTCATGCTGAAAAAATTCTTGCTGATGCTCGCCATTCTGCTGGCGACCACGGGTCTGGCCTTCGCGCAGGTCGAGATCAACCAGGCCGACCAGGCGGCGCTCGACGGCATCAAGGGCATCGGCCCCACCATCTCGAAGCAGATCCTCGACGAGCGCAAGAAAAACGGCAGTTTCAAGGACTGGACCGACCTGCAGAAGCGTGTGCGCGGCATCGGCGACGCCAACTCCACGAAGCTGTCGGATGCCGGCCTGACCGTCAACGGGCAGCCCAAGCCAAAGACGACGGCCAATGCCGAGACCAGGAAGGAAACGGCCAAGGCTGGCATGAAAGAGGGCGCCAAGAAGTAGGCCGCCTGGCCCCGTACCCGCCAACCCCGCGCCGCCGCGGGGTTTTTCATTGGCGCGGTCGGCGGCCGTGCCCGGCGCCGCTCGGCGTCTGGGATTAAAATGGCCTTTTTGTAATCGGACACGATGCCATGCCTTATCTGACTATCGAAGACGCGGTCGGCAATACCCCGCTGGTACAAATCAGACGTATGCTCGGCGAGCATGGCGCCCCGCGCAACAACGTGATCCTGGCCAAGCTGGAAGGCAACAACCCGGCCGGCTCGGTCAAGGACCGGCCGGCGCTGGCGATGGTGAAAGGAGCGGAGGAGCGCGGCGAGATCAAGCCGGGTGACACGCTGATCGAAGCCACTAGCGGCAATACCGGCATCGCGCTGGCGATGGCGGCGGCGATCCGCGGCTACAAGATGATTCTGCTGATGCCGGAAAACCTGAGCGCCGAGCGGCGCCAGAGCATGGTCGCCTACGGCGCCGAAATCATCCTGACACCGAAGGCGGGCGGCATGGAATATGCGCGCGACCTGGCCGAGAAGATGCAGAAGGACGGCCGCGGCCGCATCCTCGACCAGTTCGCCAATCCTGACAATCCGCGCTCGCACTACGAAACCACCGGCCCGGAAATCTGGCGTGACACCGAGGGCCGCGTCACCCATTTCGTCAGCGCGATGGGGACCACCGGCACCATCATGGGCGTGTCGCGCTATCTGAAGGAAAAGAATCCGCAGATCCAGGTGATCGGCGCCGAACCGGCCGAAGGCTCGCAGATTCCGGGCATTCGTAAATGGCCGGAAGCCTATCTACCGAAGATCTACGACAAGTCGCGCGTCGACCGGCTGGAAACCGTGACGCAAGCGGAGGCGGAACACATGGCGCGCCGGCTGGCGGCGGAAGAGGGGATTTTCGGCGGGATTTCAGCGGCGGGAGCGCTGGCGGTTGCGCTGCGGGTAGCGCAAAGTACGGAAAATGCGACGATCGTATTCGTGGTCTGCGACCGCGGCGATCGCTATCTGTCCACCGGCATCTTCCCCGCCTGAGGCGGGGAAGGGCGGTGGCGCAAGCGCCGGTTACGGCTGCTTGGGGCCGGTATCCTTGGGCTTGAACTGCTTGTCGCTGATGCGGAATTTTTCGCGGCGGTCGCCCATCAGGATGCGCAGTTCGCGGATGCTCAGGTCGCTGACCTCGTGCATGCGGATCAATAGCGACGCACCCACCGGCAGGCGGCGATGGCGGATTTTGCTGATCACCGGCGGCGCCACTTCCAGCGCACGCGACAGCGCCGCGTCATTCTTCAAGCTCAGCTTTTCGATCAGGGAATCCAGCAGGTGGTTCGGATCGTAGGCAACCTGGTCAGCGAGCTTGTTGCTGGTTGCGGTGGTGGGGTTGTCGTTGGGAGTGGTATTCATGGTGTATGCCAATTCCGTCATGGAAATTACGATGCGGAGGAATGACGAAAGTTCATTTCATTCCAGTCATATTAGAACGCGCGGTCTTTTAAAAGTTGCAATCCGTTATCAGATTATATTGAAAAAGCCGGTAAGAATATTGTTTTTAAGCAATAAATTAAAAAATTCCCATCATCTGGCCAGGTAGTTCCCTTTTCCACGATGACTGCTGGTAGGACGCTCGATTCGGCAACAAGTTGCAAATATCCAATTTGATTTTAGTAACAGGGATGGTGGCAACGTTTGATCCAGCGCAATGTGCGGCCGCAAACATGGCGAAAAAACAATATTTCCTTTAAAAACGCCTAACTTCTGTTTCCTGGCGGCGAATTTTCCTCAAAACAGCCTATTTCTTCGTTGGGCGGGGCGCTGGAAGTACTCAATCTTCCTTTTGGTCAACCGGCGCAAAGCCGTAGTCGGCCAGTTGGACGCGCTCAAGCGCCTGCAGCGTGCGGATGTTCCGCTCGAAGATATCGGCCGCCTGTGGAAAGGCCTCGACCGCACGCGCAACGCTGTTTTCGCGCAACAGATGCAGCGTCGGATAGGGTGCGCGGTTGGTGTAGTTTTCGATGTCGTCGGGGTTGGTGCCGGCGAACTGGTAATCGGGGTGGAAGCTGGCGACCTGGATTTCGCCGGCGAGGCCAAGCCGCTCGACCGCGGCATCGGCGACGTCGAGGAAATCGTTGTAGTCGAGGAAGTCGTTCAGCACCTGCGGATGGATCAGCAGCGTGGTGTCGACCTGCTCCGGGTCGGCGGCCGCCAGCGCCTGCAGTTCGTCGACCAGGCAGTCCAGCAGCTGCTCCGGGCTGGCGGCGTCGCTGACGACGTAACGGATCTGATCCTTCACGTGCACCGCCTTGGCGAATGGGCACAGGTTCAGCCCGATCACCGCCTTTTCCAGCCAGCGGCGGGTGGCGGCAATGATGCGGTCGTGTTCGGAAGAAGCGGGGATGGTGGCGGACATGGCGGCCTCTGTGCAAAGGGGTTCCGCAGCATATGCGGCAAGACGGCGCGAATGCAAGGATGCAGGGTGGCCCTGCGCGCCGCGGCGGCCGCAGTGCTATCCTTCGGCGCCTTCCGATCACCTTCGCATTTCCATGGCCCTCAAAGCAACCATCTTCAAGGCAGAACTGCAGATCGCCGACACCGATCGCCATTACTACCACGAGCACGCCCTGACCATCGCCCGCCATCCGTCGGAAACCGACGAACGGATGATGGTGCGATTGCTGGCGTTCGCGCGCCACGCCGACGAGCGGCTGGCCTTCGGCAAGGGCCTGTCCGACGTCGACGATCCGGACCTGTGGCAAAAGGATCTGACCGGCGCCGTCGAGCTGTGGATCGAGGTCGGCCTGCCGGATGAAAAGCGGATCCTGAAGGCATGCGCGCGCGCGGCGCAGGTGGTGGTCTACAGCTACGGCGCCACTGCCGCGCTGTGGTGGAGCCAGGTTGCGCCGAAGCTGGAGCGCGCCCGCAACCTCGCGGTATGGTCGCTGCCGGCGCCTGCCACGCAGGCGCTGGCGCGACTGGCGCAACGGACGATGCGGCTGCAGTGCTCGATCGATGCCGGCAGCGTCTGGCTGCGCGACGAGACGGCCGAGGTGGAGATCGAGCCGCTGCTGCTGCGCCCGGCCGCTCCGCAGTAACTAAGGGAGTATCTTCCTAAAGCGACCGGCTGACGCCCAGTATAGGCCGCCTATGCCAGGAGTATTTGCGGATCAATGATTGCGCGCGGTACGGATCGCGCGCGCCAGGTCGACCACCGACATCGCATAGAAGTAGCTGCGGTTGTAGTACGTGATCGCGAAAAAATTGGCGGTCGCCAGCCAGTATTCGGTTGGCTCGGTGCCGTTCTGCAGATCGATCAGGCCGTAGAGCATGTCGGGCAGCGGCTCGATCGCCGGCCGTACGCCGGCCGCGCGCAGCTGCTCGGCCGAATAACTGGCCTTCAGGCCCTGGCCGATCAAGGCTTCCCAGTCGCGCCGGCCGTCCTGCTGATCCACCGTGGCCGGAAAGACGATCGGCTCGCCGGCACGCCAGCCGTGCTGCAGCAGGAAATTGGCGATGCTGCCGATGGCGTCGGCCGGCGAATTGCGCAGGTCGATCACGTTGTCGGAATCGAAATCGACCGCGTAGCGCATGATGCTGCCTGGCATGAACTGCGGCAGGCCGATGGCGCCGGCGTAGGAACCGATCAGTGTAAACGGATCGATGCCGGACTGCCGCGCGAACAGCAGCGTATTTTCCAGCTCGCCGCGGAAGTAATCCATGCGCGCCGTGCGGTTCGGCGTATCCGGGTAATCGAACGCCAGTGTCGCCACCGAATCCATCACGCGGAAGCTGCCAGTATTGCGGCCGTAGATGGTCTCGACGCCGAGGATGGCGACGATGATTTCCGCCGGTACGCCGAAGCGCTCCTCGGCCTGCGCCAGCTTGTCCGAATACTGGTTCCAGAAGCGCACGCCGGCGTTGATGCGCACCGGATCGACGAAGCGCGCGCGGTAGGCGTTCCAGTTCTTCGGCTTGCTGGGCGGCGCCGGCTGCATCAGCCGGATCACCGAATCGAGATGGCGCACCTGATCGAACAGGCGCTGCAGTTCGGCGCGGTCGAAGCCGTGCAGCTCGACCATGCGGTCGATGAATTGCGCCACCTGCGGCCAGCGCGCGGCGTCGGTGAAGTCGCCGGGTGCCGTTTCGGCGGCTGCTTGCGGGGCCTTTTGCATCTTCTGCGTTTTTTGCGGCGGCGCAGCGCCGGCCAGGTTGTGCGCATTCAGGCCGCTGCAGGCGGCCAGCGTCAGGGACAGCGCCGCCAGCAGCGGCAGGCGGCGGCAGGATTCGACTAGGTTCAGCGGCATCGGGTAAGCAGGGTCTTGAGTCGGGACAGGATGGCGGCGCGCTCGGCGGCCGGATCGCCACGCCGGGGACCGTAGCGCAGCGCTTCGTACAGTTGCAAAAAATGCGCGGCGGCTTCGCGGCTGACGGCCGGCAGCGGCGATTGCGGCGCCGTCAGGCGCCGGC
>JBATWJ010000510.1:0-6632 GCA_049672545.1 Burkholderiaceae bacterium | reverse complement strand
GCCTGCGGCTGGTCGACGACGGCGGCCGCGCGCTCGACCTGCAACCCGATTCCTTCGACCATTTCACGTCCTCATGACCACAACACTCGAAACCGGCCAGACCGCCCACGTCAAGCACCCGACCGCGCGCTTCATGCTGAGCCACCCGGCGCACCTGCTGGCGCAGGGCTTCGGCAGCGGCCTGTCGCCGCTGATGCCGGGCACCATGGGCACGCTGTTCGCGTGGCTGTCGTACAACGTGCTGTCGGTGCGCTGGCCGGCCACCTTCGACGCGATCAACTGGCTGCTGATCGTCGCGGTCGGCTTCGTGGCCGGCATCTGGGCCTGCGACAGGACCGGGCGCGACCTCGGCATCGCCGACCACGGCAGCATGGTGTGGGACGAGATCGTCGCCTTCTGGCTGGTGCTGGTGCTGGTCAACCCCGCGTCGTTCACCACCCAGCTGTGGGCCTTCCTGTGGTTCCGCTTCTTCGACATGGTCAAGCCGCCGCCGATCCGCCACTTCGACCGCCGCTTGAAGAACGGCTTCGGCGTCATGTGGGACGACCTGCTGGCGGCCTTCTACACGCTGCTGCTGTTCGCGCTGTGGCGCAGCGTGTAGGCGGCCGCTGCGGCTCTATAGCGACGTCGCCGAACGCGCCGCCTGGTCGTACAGGCCCGACAGCCGGCGCAGGAAGCGCGCCAGTTCGGACAGTTCGAAGCTCTCGGTGCCGTCGCCGCCCAACGCCGATACCAGCACCTGCTCGCGGATTTCGTAGTAGCGGTGGCATAGCGCCTGGCCTTCCTCGTTGGTCGAGTACAGCACTTCCTTGCCGCGCTTTTCGGTTTTCACCAGCCCGAGCGACTGCAGCTTCTTCAGCGAATAGTTGACCACGTGGGTGTCCTCGATGTTGAGGATGAAGGCGATGTCGGCCAGCTTCTTTTCGCGCGCGCGGTGGTTGATGTGATGCAGCACCAGCACGTCGATGATCGACATGTCCTTCATGCCGGCGGCCGACATGCAGCGCACCGCCCAGCGGTTGAAGGCGTTGCTGCTGATGATCAGGCCGAACTCGAATTCGCTCAGCTCGGCGCTGCGTCCGGACGCCAGGTGCGAGGACGAGACGATCGGCAGCTTGGGCGCGACGGCGGCGCCGCCGGCCGGTTCGGACGCGGAAGGTTTTTTTTCTTTGGGCATTGCAGGCTCCGGAAAAGCGGTCGCCGCGGCGGGCCCGCGGGGCGGGAAGCGGCACCCGCATCTTACCCGCAGCACGACCGGCGCCGCTCGCACGGCGCCGGGGACGGCGCATACTCCCTTTGATACCGCCATACCCCACAGGATTCATCTTCGAATTTGGCACATACTCCCGAAAGACAGGCGCTACCGCATTTGCTGCGGCAGTGCCATCACGATCTGCGGGAAGAAGTACACCAGCAGCACCGCCGCCATCATCAGCAAAAACAGCGGCAAGGCGGTGCGCGCGATGTAGGTGATTTCGCGCTTGGTCAGCCCCTGCAGCACGAACAGGTTGAAGCCGACCGGCGGCGTGATCTGCGCCATCTCGACCACCAGCACGATGAAAATGCCGAACCAGATCAGGTCGATGCCGGCGCGCTCGATGGTCGGCAGCAGCACCGAAATCGTCAGCACCACCATCGAAATGCCGTCCAGGAAGCAGCCGAGCACGATGAACAGCGCCATCAGGCACAGGATCAGCATCAGCGGCGACAGGTTCAGCGTGCCGATGAACTCGGCCAGCTGGCGCGGCAGGCCGATGAAGCCCATCGCCAGCGTCAGGAACGCGGCGCCGCCGAGAATCAGGCCGATCATGCAATAGATGCGGGTCGCGCCGAGCAGCCCGTCGACGAAGCTGCGCCAGTCGAGCGAGCCTTCGAAGCGCGCCAGCAGCAGCGCGCCGGCGACGCCGAACGCGGCCGCCTCGGTGGCGGTGGCGATGCCCGAATAGATCGAACCGAGCACCAGCGCGATCAGGCTGACCACCGGGATCAGATGGCGCGACGCGTGCAGCTTCTGGCGCAGCGTGGTCGACCCTTCGGAAGCGGGAATCGCGCCCGGATGCAGCAGCGACCAGACCACCACATAGCCCATGAACAGCGCCGCCAGCAGCAGGCCCGGCAGCACGCCGGCGATGAACAGCTTGGCGATCGAGACGTTGGCGGCGACGCCATAGACGATCATGATGATCGACGGCGGGATCAACAGGCCGAGCGTGCCGGCGCCGGCCAGGGTGCCCAGCGTGATGCCGTCCGGGTAGCCGCGTTTCTTCAGCTCCGGCAGCGCGATCTTGCCGATCGTCGCGCAGGTGGCGGCGGAGGAGCCGGACACCGCGGCGAAGATCGCGCAGCCGATGATGTTGACGTGCAGCAGGCGCCCCGGCAGCCGGTCCAGCCACGGCGCCAGGCCCTTGAACATGTCCTCCGACAGCTTGCTGCGGAACAGGATTTCGCCCATCCATAAAAACAGCGGCAGCGCGGTCAGGGTCCAGCTGGAGGTCGAACCCCAGATCGTCAGCGCCATGCTGTCGCCGGCCGGCTTGGCGGTCAGGAGTTCCATCGCGAACACCGCCACGCCCAACAGCGACAGGCCGATCCACAGGCCGGAGCCGAGCGCCGCCAGCAGCACGCCGATCAGCAAAATGGTTACGAGCAGATCCATGTCATCCCCCGTTCATTCGCTGCGGGCCATTTCGGCGGCCGCCGGCACCGTGCGCTCCGCGCCGGCCAGCTTGTCGACCAGGTCTTCGGCGAAGGCCAGCGCCAATCCGATGCCGCCAACCGCCATCGCCAGCTGCGGAATCCACAGCGGGCTGGCGTCGCTGGCCGGCGACACGTCGTGCGTGATGTACGACACCCATACCAAGCGCACCGAAAACCAGGCGAAGTAGGCCGACAGGCCGGTGGCCGCCAGCAGGCACCAGTACTCGAGGACCTTGCGCGGGGTGCCGCTCAGGCGGCCGAGGATCAGGGTGACGCGGATATGGTCGCCGTTGCGCAGCGTCGCCGGCAACGCCAGGAACAGGGCTGCCGCGATCGCATACCCGGCATAGGCGTCCAGCCCGGGAATGTCGAAACCGAATTGCCGTCCCGCCACCCCCAGCATGATGGTGAGCAGCGTCACCACCATGCTGACGGCGGCCAGATACAGCAGCCCGCGGTAGAAACCGTCGAGTAAAGCCTTCATGTGCGTCTCCTGGAAAGGGAGCGCGGTCACCGCCGCGCTCCTCTGTTTGCCGGCGCCCGGCTATTTCTTGTAGGCGTCGATGATGCGCTTGCCTTCGTCGCCGGCGGACTTCAGCCATTCGGCGGTCATCGTGTCGCCGACCGCCTTCAGCTCGGCCTGGAATTGCGGCGACGGGCTGGACACCTTCATGCCGTTGGTCGCCAGCTGCTTCGCGTATTCCTGATCCTTCTCCTCGCTGATCTTCCAGGCGCGCACCTCGGCCGCCTGCGCTGCCTTCAGCACCGCGTCCTGGGTCGCCTTGTCGAGGCCGTCGAACGCCTTCTGGCTGACGATCACCGCGTTCTTCGGGACCCAGGCGTTGACGTCATAGAAGTAGCTGGTCTGCTCGTACAGCTTGTTCTCGATGCCGCTGGCGGTCGAGGTCAGGAAGTTGTCGACCGCGCCGGTGGCCAGCGCCTGCCCCAGCTCGGCCAGCTGGATCGTCGCCGGCTGCGCCTTCACCAGTTGCGCGATGCGGCTGGTGGCCGGGTTGTAGGCGCGCATCTTGGTACCGCGCAGATCGGCCACCGACGCCACCGGCTTGGTCGAAAACAGGCCCTGCGGCGGCCACGGCGACAGGTACAGCAGCTTGATGCCCTGCGCCGCCAGGAGCTTCTCGGTGGCCGGCCGCGAGGCGGCGGCCAGTTTCCTGGCGTCGGCGTAGCTGGTGGCCAAGAACGGCACCGAGTCGACGCCGAACACCGGGTTCTCGTTGGCGGCGCCGGACAGCAGGATTTCGCCGATCTGGGTCTGGCCGGTCTGGATCGCGCGCTTGATCTCGTTGGCCTTGTACAGCGAGCCGTTCGGATGCACGGTCATCGCCAGCTTGCCGCCGGTGGCCTTGCCGATCTCGGCGACGAACTGGTTGATGTTTTCGGTATGGAAGCTGCTTGCCGGATAGGCAGTCGGGAAGTCCCACTTGGCGTCGGCCAGCACCGCCTGCGACGCCACCAGCATGGCGCCGGCTGCGATCAGTTTATGCATCGGTTTCATCTCAATCTCCTTCTATCGTTGTCAATGCCGCTGTTCTGGTTGCGTGTTGCCACTCCGCTTCTACTGCTACTGCCACTGCTTGCTGCTACTTCAATTCCCGCCGTCGCGCCAGCCGGCGCGCGCCGTCGTGTATTTCATCAGCACGCTCAATGCGTCATTGCCGGCGTTCCTCAGCCATTCGCGTCCGAGCTTTTCGCCGATCCGGTCCAGGTAGCCGCGCACCAGGTAATCGGTGTCCGAGATCAGGATCCGGTTGGCGCCCAGCCGGCGCTCGAAATCGAGGTCGCTCTGCTGGCTCATTTGCCAGCCGCGCGCCTCCGCCGCGCGCGCCGCCTGCAGCACCTGCTCCTTCAGCGCCGCCGGCAGCGACGCGAACAGTTGACGATCCATGAACACCACGTTCTTCGGAATCCAGGCGCTGATCCGATAGTAATAGCCCATCCGCCGCCAGGCCTGGGTTTCGACGCCGGTCGAACTGGAGGTGATCATCAGATCCAGTTCGTCGGCGGCGATGGCACGTTCCAGGTCGACCGCCTGGATCGTCACCGGCACCGCGCCGATCAATTGCGCGATGCGCTCGGTGGCCGGATCGTAGGTCCGCATGCGCAGCCCCTTGAAGTCGCCGACCTTGCGGATCTCGCGCCGCGAATACAGGTTCTGCGCCGGCCACGGCACCGCGTACAGCAGCTGCAGCCCGCGCGCGGCCAGCTGCCTCTCGATTTCGGGGCGCGACGCCTGCCACATCAGGCGCGCGTCGTCATAGCCGGAGACGATGAAGGGCAGCGCGTCGATGCCGAACAACGAGCTCTGCCTGGCGAGGCTGGACAGGATCACCTCGCCGGCCTGTGCCTTGCCGGCACGCACGCCGTCGAAGATCTGCGCCGGCGCCAGCAGCGAGCCGGCCGGATGGACACGCAGCCGCAGCTGGCCGGCGCTGGCCTGCTCCAGATCGTCGGCGAACTGCTGCAGATTGCGGGTATGGAAATTCTCAGTCTGATAGGCGCTGGCCAGGTCGATCTCGATCGCGGCCGCCTGGGCGGACGGCGCCAGCGCCAGTACCAGTGCGCAACCGGCCACGAGCGCCGCCCACGCCTGCCTGATTCTGTTGACACGTACCGTCGACTGCGACGCCAGGGTCATGTCCGTCTCCATGATTTTGTTGGAATTTTGTTGAATATTAGTCGTTTCAAAAATAAAATGTCAACGTTTTGTATTATATTTTGTCGAAATAAAGCTTTATTGAAGAGATACGGACCTTTTGCATCACGGCGGCCGACGGCACTTCGCCGCAGCGTCGGCCTCCAACCCTTTGCAGTTCCGGGCGGCGTCCACGCCAGCTCGTTCCATAAATAAAGAAAGGCACAGCCAACATGAGACAGGAACACCCCTTCGACCCGGCCTCCGATCCCCGCTGGCAATTCTGGATCGACCGCGGCGGCACCTTCACCGACATCGTCGCCCGTCGTCCCGACGGCACGCTGCTGACGCACAAGCTGTTGTCCGAAAACCCGGAGCAGTACCGCGATGCCGCGGTGGCCGGCATCCGCCGCCTGCTGGAACTAGAGGCTGATGCGCCGATCCCGGCACGGCTGGTGGAGGCGGTGAAGATGGGCACCACGGTCGCCACCAACGCGCTGCTGGAACGCAAGGGCGAACCGACTGCACTGTTGATCACGCGCGGCTTCCGCGATGCGCTGCGGATCGCCTACCAGAATCGGCCGCGCCTGTTCGACCGCCGCATCGTGCTGCCCGAACTGCTGTATCAGCGGGTGATCGAGGTCGACGAACGGCTCGGCGCGCACGGCGACGTGGTGCGCCCGCTCGACGAAGCGCAGGTGCGGCACGAACTGCAGAAGCTGCATGCCGCCGGCTACCGCACGCTGGCGGTGGTGCTGATGCACGCCTACCGCTTCCCGGCGCACGAGCAGGCGATCGGCCGCATCGCCGCCGAACTCGGCTTCACGCAGATTTCGCTGTCGCACCAGGTCAGCCCGCTGATGAAGCTGGTGTCGCGCGGCGACACCACCGTGGTCGACGCCTACCTGTCGCCGATCCTGCGCCGTTACGTCGACCAGGTTGCCAGCCAGATGGAAGGCGTGCGCCTGCTGTTCATGCAGAGCAGCGGCGGCCTGACCGATGCCCATCGCTTCCAGGGCAAGGACTCGATCCTGTCCGGGCCGGCCGGCGGCATCGTCGGCATGGTGCGCACCGCGGAAAGCGCCGGCTTCGACAGGATCATCGGCTTCGACATGGGCGGCACCTCGACCGACGTGTCGCACTACGCCGGCGAATTCGAGCGCGAGTTCGAGACCCAGGTGGCCGGCGTGCGCATGCGCGCGCCGATGATGAGCATCCACACGGTGGCTGCCGGCGGCGGCTCGATCCTGCACTTCGACGGCAGCCGGCTGCGGGTCGGGCC
>JBATWJ010000509.1:0-9071 GCA_049672545.1 Burkholderiaceae bacterium | reverse complement strand
GGCCATGCCGGCGCCGGCACCGCGCCCGAGCGCCGGACGCCGGCATCGTCGATCCCACCGCTGCCGCAGCGTACGCCGATGCCGCAGCACGTTAAAACCGCCCTCAAAAAATTAGGAGCCACCCATGCAGAACCGGACCCCGCCGCCAGCGCCAGTTGAGCGCCGGCGTCCACAACCCCCGCGCCGCATCCCGATCGGCCCGACCGACGTTTAACGCACCACCACAAGGAGAAAACATGACAGCAGCAACCATTCCGGCCGGCTACCGCAAGGATGCGCAGGGCCGGCTGATCCCGGAGGCGATGATTCGCCCGATCGACAAGGCGCGCGACGAGCTGGTGCAGGAACTGGTGAAGCGGGCGCAGGCCACGAATCGCACGCTGACCGATTTCAAGGTGGGCGCCATGCAGGATGCCCGCGCCTTCGTCGCGCTCTCGGCCGAGCAGTACGGCGTCCACCTCGGCGGGAACAAGGGCAATGTGACGCTCTATTCGTTCGATGGAGCTTACAAGGTGCAGCTGGCCGTGGCCGAGAACATCAAGTTCGACGAGCGCCTGCAGGCGGCGAAAGCCCTGATCGACGAGTGCATCAACGACTGGGCGCGCGGCAGTCGCGACGAAATCAAAGTACTGGTGCAGGACGCCTTCCAGACCGACAAAGACGGGAAGATCAGCACCGGGCGCGTTCTCGGCCTGCGGCGGTTGGAGATCGACGATCCGCAGTGGCTGGCCGCGATGAAGGCCATCGGCGAATCGGTGCAGGTGGTCGGCAGCAAGGAATACATCCGGTTCTACCAGCGCGTTGGCGACACCGACAAATACGAGCCGATCAATCTCGACATCGCGGCGGTGTGACATGGCACGCATATCCAGAGACATCCCGGTGCAATGCACGCGTTGCCGAAACAGGCATATGGAATCGGAGCGACAGGCAGTCATCAAGGGTGATGGCTTAATTGATTCGGTTTGCCCCCGTTGCAGCTGCAGATCTTTTTACGACCTTCGGCCACAGATCGCATGGTGTTGGGCTTCTGGTTTGATCGAGTTCGGCGATGAGGGTCAGGAGCCGACCGACTGCATAGTCATCGCACGTGGGCCGAAGTCGCACCTGCAGGGCGCCGTATCAGCCCTCGCCAGGCACGGATATGGCAGTAGCGAGGGTCAACTCCTGGTGCCTGGAGTGCCTGAAGCCGATCATCAACGGGCTGCCGGCGATGCCTTGGCGACATGGCTGCAATGGTGTGCCAAAGGCAATGGCCGCAATAGCCGGCATGGCGTCGTGTTTGCAACTGAAGTAGCCGAGACCGGGGAATGAGTTCGTGAAACTGACCGAAGAACAAAAGACCGAACTGACCCGACAGCTGTCCCATCCCTGGGGGGCTGTGGATCTGATGTGCGACGGCTACCGCATTGCGCTGCGCGTCCAGCAGTCCAAGGCGCTCACCTTTCGCGTCATGACGTACGTGAACGGGTACTTCAAAGGAGAATGGGTCCGCGGCAAAAATCCGGCGCCGGAATCGAAGTTCCTGCGGAAATCGGTGCGGCCCTGCATTTCGCCCGCCAAGCGGCTCAAACTGGAAAAGATGTTCGGCAAGCGACGCGTCAAGAACGATCCGTACTGGAGCGGGTCGGTGACTCTGTATCTGCCCGACTGGCCCAGCGGCGTCGCAGCGATCAACCACCTGTGCAAAGTGTGCGAGTCCGTCCAGATCGCCGAAGCGGTGAGCGAGCAGCCATGAAACCGCGATCCGCAGAAGCGCTCCGCAAAGCTGAACTGGCGAAGATCCACATCGGCCGCCAGCAGCTCGGCCTAGCCGACGATGAATACCGCAGCATCCTGCTGGCGGTCACCGGCAAGCAAAGCGCCGGTGACCTGGACTGGCGCGGCCGCCAGCAGCTGCTGGATCACTTCAGGAAGCTGGGCTTCAAGCCGGCGGCGAAAACCGCCAAACGGCCGGCGCCGGACGCCGCGATCGACCGCGACGCGCTGATCGGCAAGATCGCGGCGCAGCTGACCGCCGCGCAGCTGCCGTGGTCGTATGCCGACGGCATGGCGAAGCGCATCTGCAAGATCGATCGCATCGAGTTCTGTCTGCCCGAGCATTTGAGCAAGATCGTCGCGGCGCTGGAATACGATGCACGGCGGCGGGCACGGAGAGCGGGATAGCTTGATGGACAAGGTCGTCATGCCGCTGCCTGCCGCCATGCCGCAATCGGTCGTGCGACTGATCGCGCTGATCGGCTATGACGCGACCATGGCGCTGGTCCGGCATTGCCCAGGCCTGACGCTACCGATCCCGAAGGGCAGCGGCGGCGCCGGCGCCAGCCAGTATGCCTACCTGGTCGAGATCGTCGGCGCAGCGGCTGCGGACATCCTGGTGCAGCACTACGGCGGCGACCGTCTGTCGGTGGCGCGTTGCTACCAGCTGCTGATCGAAACCCGCTGGCGCGCGATCATCCTCGACTACAATGCCGGCATTCCAGTGCGCGAGCTGGCGCTCAAATACACGCTGACCGAGCGCAGCATCTGGAACGTACTGAAGCGGGCAGTGGATCTGAACCGGCCGGCAGTGCTGACACAGGACGACTTGTTTGCGTGAGGAGACCAGATGATGAAGCGGATTCTTGCTGTAGCTGTGCTCGCTGTGCTGTTCGGATGCGGTCAAAAGGCCAATCCAGAACCCGAAGTGGTTGCCGAACCGGCCAAGGTGGAGGAGCCGGCGCCGCCGCCAGTCCCAGCAGCCACACCGGAGGAGTGGAAAGCGGCGCTTCTGGCCACCTACAAAGAAGACAACGTTGAAGATAAGGGCGATGGCATCACCGGTTTCACCGCATGTTTCGCTTTGAAGGAAGACGGCAAGTGCAAAACCCTCTCGTTGGCAAGCCGGGATGCATTCCGCAAGTTGCGCTTCTATAAATCCGGGTGGCTTTCTGCCACCGGAAACGGCTGTCCCTATGTCAACAGCTACGTCTCCGTCCCCGACAACGATGTGCCGGTGCTGTTCCTGAATCCTTGCTACTTCAGCAAGGATGGATGGCTGTTCATGGAAAAAGTAGCCATCATGGTCGATGGCGAGGTCGTCTTGGAACGCAATTTCGATGACCACGGAGTGAAACGAGATGCCGAAAGCTACGGCGTCCAGGAGGACTACCACTTTGTCGCCACCGATGCCGACCTGCAGGCGCTGCGAAAAATCTCGCCAGCCTCGAAGGTCCTGGTGCGATTAACGGGAAAGAAGGGGTATGTCAGCGTGAAGCCGAAAGATGCCGAAGAATTTAAAAAGGAAATCATCAACGCGCTGTACATATTCGACACCATCAAATCGGCCGTCTCCGGCCATCTACCGCCGGCATAACGGTAGCCCGTATCGCACGGCCGCAAGTTTGCCCTTGCGGCCTTTTTTGTTGCCTGACTGAACCGCTTCAGTCTTAGC
This sequence comes from Burkholderiaceae bacterium, assembly GCA_049672545.1. Taxonomy (GTDB): domain Bacteria; phylum Pseudomonadota; class Gammaproteobacteria; order Burkholderiales; family Burkholderiaceae_D; genus DATJCV01. Next base: position 5,638 of record JBATWJ010000509.1, on the reverse strand, counting down.
GCGCTCCCCGCGCGCGCGTACCTTCGCTGCCATGACCGCAGCGAACGATTCCCCCCTCTGCCACACCTGCATCCATCTGGTGCGCGAGCCGACCGAGCCGGCCGCGGTCCGCATGGCCGAGCACGGCGCCTACGCCTGCCGGCTACTGGAGCCGTGGCGCTTCAGGGGCGCGGCCGTTCGCTGTCATTTCACGCCGCCGCACCACCAACCGCACAAACCGGAGGAGACATGTAATGGCTAGACTCACGCCCGCCAAGCTGGGCGACCGCAACGTGCTCGCCTTCCTCGACATGCTCGCCTATGCCGAAGGCACCCAGGGCCGCGGCGATGACGGCTACAACGTCATCGTCGGCGGCGGCCTGTTTAACGGCTACGCCGCCCATCCGGGCAAATCCATCTGGCTGCCGCGCTACAACGTCTACAGCACCGCCGCCGGCCGCTATCAGTTTTTGAAGCGCACTTGGGACGCGCTGCAAAAGCAGCTGCAGCTGCGCGACTTCTCGCCCGTCGCGCAGGATTTGGCCGCGATCGAACTGATCCGCGGCCGCGGCGCGCTGGCCGACGTGCAGCACGGCCGCTTTGCGGTGGCCGTCGCCAAGTGCGCGAAGGAATGGGCGTCGCTGCCCGGTGCCGGCTACGGCCAGCGGGAACTGGCGCTGTCGAAGCTCCAGATCGCGTACACGGCCGCCGGCGGGGGCTATGACTATGCGTAAGCTGACCTCCCAGCGCCTGGCCTGGCTGCCGCGCTTTCGGCTGGTGCCGAACTGGCGCCGCCTCCACCGCTCCTACACCGTCGGCCTGTCATTGCTGGTCGCTCTGCTGTCAGCGGCGCAGGACCAGTGGCCGCTGTTCCAGGCGATCGTCCCGCCGCAACGGTTTGCGATCCTGTCGCTGGTGCTGGCGCTGCTGATCGTGGTGCTGCGTTACGTCGAGCAGCCATCGCTGCACGGCGACGAGCGTCGCCAGGAGCCGCCGCGATGATCCAGAAGCTGATCGCCCGTCCCATCGTCTACGCCGCCCTCATGACGCTGCTGTGCGTGATCGCCTGCGCGTTTTCCTATCGCGCCGGCATGAGCCGCCAGGCTGATGCCGATCGCGCGGCCCAGCTGGAGCAGGCCGAGACCGATGCCGAGATCCTGCGCGTTAAAAACCGCGCCTCTGCAGCCGCCGGCGTTCGCGCTGAGCGCGCGCAGATCAAAACCCAAACCGTGTTCGTAAAAATCAAGGATGACTATGAAGCCGAACAGCGCCGTGATCCCTCTATTGGCTGCGTGCTCGATCCTGTCAGCCTGCGCGCATGGAACGCCGCCAACGCGCAGTCAGACGGCGACGCCGCCGGCCAACCTGCTGATCGGCTGTCAGCTCCCGCCGCTGCTGAAACCGGGGCAGAACGCGGTGAATAACCACATCGAGTCGATGCGGCTGTTCCACGTCTGCCGCAACCGGGTCGACGGCTGGATCGACTGGTACCGCAGCACCGAGGGCGACATCGAGACTGCCGAATGACCGACATCTACGACCGCGCCACCGAGTTGGAAGAACTGCAGCGTGCCCATGCGCTGGCGCGGCAGCAGTCGCGTAGCGCCAGCCTCGGTCCAGGTCTGCTGGACTGCATGGACTGCGGCGAAGAGATTCCTGCCGAGCGCCGCCAGGCCGTGCCCAACTGCCGCCGCTGCGTCGAGTGCGCCGGCCGCGACGAGGAACAAAGCAAGCTGTTCAAGCGTTAAAACCCGCAAGGAAAACCATGGAAATTTCCAACGACGATCTGGCCCGCATCCTCGGCCGCATGGAGGCCAAGCTGGATGCCCAGGCACAATCCTCGGCCCGGCAGGAAGTGGCGCTCGCCAGCCTCGACCAGCGCCTGACCGGGCGTATCGACGGCCACGAAGAACGGCTGCGGGCACTGGAAAACGGTGCCGCCCGCGCTGGCGTGATCGCCGGCGTCGGCTCGTCGATCGGCATCGCCGTGATCGTCGAAGTGTTGAAGCGCAAGCTGGGTCTCTGATCGCAAATGGCAAAGCCGGCTGAAATCCGCGCCAAGGTGCGTAAGCACTACGTCTTCGACCGCCTGTCGCTCGAGCAGGCGGCGACGCTGGCCGGCGTCGCCTACACGACGGCGAAGCGCTGGAAAGACCGCGCGAAGGAAGACGGCGACGACTGGGACAAGCTGAAAAGCGCCTCGGCGCTCGCCGGCGGCGACATCGAGCAGCTGTCGCAGCAGATCCTGATCGAGATGCTGGTGCAGTTCAACGCCACGCTGGAGCTGGTGAAGTCCGACGGCGATATGAGCGCTGCCACCCGCGTCGAATTGCTGTCGTCGTTGATGGACAACATCCACAAGTCCATGTCGGCGATGCGGCGTTTCCTGCCAGAGACCAACGCGGCAGCGATCGGCATGCACGTGATCCGTGGCCTGGCCGAGTTCGTACAGGCGCGTTTTCCGCAGCATGGCGCCGCCTTCGTCGAGATCTTGGAGCCGTTCGGTGACGAGCTGCCGCGCATCCTGGGCGAGATGAAATGAAGCTGAAGGACCTCAAGCTCCAGATCGCTGCCCTTGCCGGGCAGTTTCGTTTGCAGATCGAGGCCGAGTGCGAGGGCTTCAATCCGAACCCCGCCGAGAGCGTTAAACGGCGCGAGCGGGCGCAGAACGATTTCGAGTTCTTCGCCCGCACCTACGTCCCGCACTACATCAAGCACGACAACGCGGTCCTGCACGATTACCTGTACCAGCGCCTTCCGGAACTGGTCGACGCGTCCGAAGGCCAGCACGAAGCGATCGCCGCGCCGCGCGGCAATGCCAAGTCGACGCTGGTAACCCAGCTCTTTACGATCTGGTGCGTACTGACGGGCCGCAAGCGCTACCCGGTGATCGTGATGGACGCGCTCGACCAGGCCGCGACGATGCTGGAAGCGATCAAGGCCGAACTGCAGTTTAATCCGCGCCTGGCGATGGACTATCCGCAGGTCGTCGGCCAGGGGCCGGTCTGGCAGGTCGGCACGATCATCACGGCCAACGACTGCAAGATCCAGGCGTTTGGGTCCGGCAAGCGCATGCGCGGCCTGCGGCACGGCCCGCACCGGCCTGACCTGGTCATCTGCGACGACCTGGAAAACGACGAGAACGTGCGCAGCCCGGAACAGCGCGACAAGCTGGAGTCCTGGCTCAAGAAGACGGTCCTGTCGCTGGGCGCTGCCGACGACACGATGGACGTCATCGTGATCGGCACCATCCTGCACTACGACTCGGTGCTGTCGCGCCTGCTGAAGAACCCGCTGTGGAAGCGCAAGAAGTTCAAGGCCATCATCGACTGGCCGCACCGGATGGACCTGTGGGACCGCTGGGAAGAGCTGCTGCTGAACAGCGACGACGACGGCGTGGCCGCCAACCTGTTCTACCTGGCCAATCGCGCCGAGATGGAGCGCGGCGCCACCGTTTGCTGGCCGGCCGGTCAGCCGCTCTTGAAGCTGATGATCAAGCGCGCGCGCGACGGCCATGCGGCGTTCGACAGCGAACAGCAGAACGATCCGGTGTCCGGGTCGGATGCGCCGTTCGCCAACGCGATCACGTTCTGGGTCAACCGCCTGGCCGACTGGCTGTTTTACGGCGCCTGCGATCCGTCCCTGGGCAAGCACGGCGCCAGCCGCGATCCGTCGGCGCTGCTGGTCGGCGGCTTTAACCGCGCCACCGGCGTCCTGGACGTGGTCGAGGCCAAGATCGCCAAGCGCGTGCCGGACAAGATCATCAGCGACGTGATCGAGCTGCAGCGCGCCTACCGCTGCCTCTTGTGGGTGGTCGAGGCCGTCCAGTTCCAGGAGTTCCTGCGCACCGAACTGGTGAAGCGCAGCGCCGCCGCCGGCGTGCCGGTACCGGCGCGCGCGGTGATCCCGCACGCCGACAAGCTGCTGCGGATCGAAGCGCTGCAGCCACACGTCGCCAACGGCCTGATCCGGCTGCACCCATCGCAATCGACCTTGATCGAGCAACTGACGCACTTCCCGAAGGCCGACCACGACGACGGTCCGGACGCGCTGCAGATGCTGTGGATGGCGGCGACGTCGGCCGGGGCGTTCGAGTTCCAGAGCGTCGGCCGGCGTAGTGGCGGCGAGGTGAATCCTTGGCAAGGCGATGACGGCGCCGATGGCGGCGGCTTCGGCGCGTTTTAAGGATGGCACGATGATCAAAATTTGGGAATGGTGGCCGACACAACGTATTGCGATTTTGGTAAAGATTGCCGATGAATTGTGGTTTAACACCGGCAAAGACGATGAGAAATTGACACATCTATTTCGCATTGGATGGTGTGAACGGCCAGACTGCCCTGGAGTGCGACTGTATGCAGTGACAGTCTTGTGGCTGTCGGTGAAGGTCGGCGTAGTGAAAACATAGAGGCAACAGATGGCACAACTGATCGACATCCACGGCAACCCGCTGCAGCGCCAGATCCTGCACGAACCGCAGACCGCGCGCCTGGCGTCGCTGCACTCGGAATACGCCGCGCACCCGTCGCGCGGTTTAACGCCGGTGCGCCTGGCGCGCATCCTCGAAGACGCCGAGCTGGGCAACCTGCAGGCGCAGGCCGACCTGTTCGCGGACATGGAGGAAAAGGACGCGCACATCTTTTCCGAGATGGCAAAGCGCAAACAGGCAATCCTGTCGATCGACTGGAAGATCGAACCGCCGCGCAACGCCAGCGCCGCCGAGAAGGCTGATGCCGACTGGCTGACCGAGATCATCAGCGACATGACCGGCTTCGACGAGCTGTTGCTCGCGCTGATGGACGGTATCGGCTATGGCTACAGCAACGTCGAGATCGAGTGGGGCATGGTCGAGAGGCAATGGCTGCCGGCGAAGCTGGAGCCGCGCCCGGCCTCCTGGTTCCAGCTCGCGCCCGACAACCAGAACGCGCTGCGCTTGCGCGACAACAGCCCTGGCGGCGCTGGGCTGCAGCCGTTCGGCTGGGTCGCGCACGTACATCGCGCCAAGTCGGGTCACATCGCCCGCTGCGGTCTGCACCGCGTGTTGGCCTGGCCGTATCTGTTCAAGAACTACGCGATCCGGGATCTGGCCGAGCTGCTGGAGATTTACGGCATTCCGATCCGGCTAGGTAAATACCCACCCGGCATCGGCGAGCAGGAAAAGGCGACGCTGCTGCGGGCCGTGACGGCCCTCGGCCATGCCGCCGCCGGCATCCTCCCCGAGTCGATGTCGATCGACTTCGAGACGGCGGCCCAGGGCAGCCACGAGCCGCACATCGCCATGAACGAATGGGCCGAACGCTCGGCATCCAAGGCCATCCTGGGCGGCACGCTGACGACGCAGGCCGACGGCAAGAGTTCGACCAACGCGCTCGGCAACATCCACAACGAGGTGCGGCACGATCTGTTGACGTCGGACGCGCGCCAGGTGGCGGCGACGACCGGGCGCGACCTGTTCTATCCGCTGCTGGCGTTAAATCGCGGCGGCGTCGATCCCCGCCGACTGCCGCGGCTGGTGTTCGACACCGCACAACGCGAGGATTTCACGGCGTTTTCCGAGGCGCTGCCGAACCTGGTCGACCTCGGCATGCCGGTGCCGGTGTCCTGGGCGCAGAAAAAGCTCGGCGTGCCGGTGCCGGGCAAGGATGAGCCGGTGCTGGCG
>JBATWJ010000508.1:0-4850 GCA_049672545.1 Burkholderiaceae bacterium | reverse complement strand
ACCAGGAATTCCACCTGCTCCAGCCCGTAGCTGGCGGCGTCGCAGGCATTCAGCGCCACCGCGAAGCGACCGCCGCCCATGCTCAGGTCCTGCATCGCCGCCGTCACCGCGTCGCCGAGCGCGGCGGCGGCCTTGGCGCGCGCCTTCGACAGCTTGCGCGCGGCCGTCAGATACGCGGCTTCCAGTTTCTGTTCCTGCGCGCGCAGCGCATCGAGGTCGCTGACGTTTTCCAGCTGCCGCAGCTGCGCCGCCAGCGCCTCGCATTCGGCCGGCAACTGCTCCGGCTCGACACGGAACTTGCGCGCGGTCGAATGGATCGCCTCCAGCCGCGCCTCGACTTCCTGCAGCCGCGCCGGATCGAGTTCGACCCGCGCCAGGTAGTCGTTCAGCACGTACACCGCTTCCTGCAGCTGGATGCGGGCCGGCTCCAGCACGTCCAGCACCGGCTTCAGGCCGGCGTCGATGTCGGCCAGCCGCGCCAGCTTCTGCGTCAGCGCCGACAGCTGCGACAGCATCGGACTGTCGGCCTCCGAGATCACGGTCAGCGCTTCCTGCGCGCCTTCCAGCAGGCTGGCGGCATGCGACAGCCGGCTGTGCTCGTTGCTGATCTCGCTCCATTCGCCGGGCCGGACGGCCAACTTTTCCAGTTCGCCGACCTGCCATTCCAGCCGCTCGCGCTCGGCCAGCACGCTTTTGGCGTTGCGCTCGAATTCGGCGCGCTGGCGTGCGATCGCCTGCCAGTCGCGGAAGGCGGCGGCCACCTCGGCCGCCTGCGGCAGCAGGCCGGCCTGGGTATCGAGCAGGATGCGCTGGGCGTCGGCGCGCACCAGCGACTGGTGCGCATGCTGGCCGTGGATGTCGACCAGCAGTTCGCCCAGTTCGCGCAGCTGGGCGGCGGTGGCGGGGCTGCCGTTGATGAAGGCGCGCGAGCGGCCGGCGTTGTCGATCACGCGTCGCAGCAGCACGCCGCCCTCCTCGCTCTGGAAGGCGTTGGCCGCCAGCCAGGCGTCGACCTCGGCATCGGCGGAAAAATCGGCGCTGATGTCGGCGCGCGGCGCGCCCTCGCGCACCACGCTGGCATCGCCGCGCCCGCCCAGCGCCAGCGTCAGCGCATCGATCAGGATCGACTTGCCGGCGCCGGTCTCGCCGGTCAGCACCGAAAAGCCAGGGGCGAACTCGAGCTCGATGGCGTCGACGATGACAAAATCGCGGATCGAAAGTGTGCGCAGCATGGGTGGTGTGTCAGAGGGGGCGCCCGGGAATGGGAAGATTTTGCGCCGCCGGCGCAGCATAAAAACGATATCGCGCGGCCGGCGCAAAACAAAAACGGCATCGCGCAGCCGGCGCGATGGTCATTTTAACTGGCCTTCGACCGACGGATATTCGTGCCAGTGCAGCTTCTGGCGCAGCGTCGCGTAATAGCTCCAGCCCTGCGGATGGAGGAAGGTGATCGCGTGCGGCGAGCGCCGGATCGCGATGCGGTCGTGGTGCATCAGGCTGGCCAGCGACTGCATGTCGAAGTTGACGCTCATCTCGCGGCCGCTGACCACCTCGATCATGATTTCGCTCGAATCCGGCAGCACGATCGGCCGGTTCGACAGCGCGTGCGGGGCAATCGGCACCAGCACCAGCCCGTGCAGCGTCGGATGCAACAGCGGCCCGCCGGCCGACAGCGCGTAGGCGGTGGAGCCGGTCGGAGTGGCGACGATCAGGCCGTCCGAGCGCTGGTTGTACATGAAGCGGCCGTCGACCTCGACCGCCAGCTCGACCATGCCGGAGGTGGCGCCGCGCGATACCACGACGTCGTTGAATGCCAGCCCGCCGAAGATCTGCCGGCCGTCGCGCCAGACCGAGCCTTCCAGCAGGCTGCGCCGCTCCGATTCGACCTTGCCCTGCAACATGTCGGCCAGCACCGGGATCATGCGCTTTAATGGGATGTCGGTCATGAAGCCGAGCCGTCCCTGGTTGATGCCGATCAGCGGCACGTCGTACGGCGCCAGCTGGCGCGCGATGCCGAGCATGGTGCCGTCGCCGCCGAGCACGATGGCGGCGTCGGCACGGCGCCCGATTTCGTCCGGCGTCATGGTCAGCGGCGTGGCCAGCGGAATGTTGCGCGCGGTGTCGGTTTCGAACACCACCGTATGGCCATTCGCGGCGAGGAACTCGGCGATTTCGGCCAGCGGTTCGGAAATGCCGGCGGCCAGGTACTTGCCGACCAGCGCGATGGTTTTCGGCCGGAAGCCGGCGGCGGGTGAGTTGGGAGACCTCATGCCGGCGATTAGACCATAATTCAGTCTTGACTTGAAAGACACGGCATCCGAGCCAATCTAACCCGCATGAGAACTGTTCCGATCAAGGCCGTCCTGTTCGACCTCGACGACACGCTGTGGCCGATCCTGCCGGTGATCACGCGCGCCGAAACCGTGCTGCACGACTGGCTGGTCGCCAACGCGCCGGCGGTGGCCGAGCGCTTTTCGATCGATACGCTGCGCCGCCAGCGCCTGAAACTGATGGCGGTCGACCCGCGCTACCAGATCGACCTGTGGGCGCTGCGCCACGCGGCGCTGACCCAGGCCTTCGCCAGCGCCGGCGAGGACGTCGCCAAGGTCGACCACGCGATGGCGGTATTTTCGGCCGCGCGCAACGCGGTCACGCCGTTTGACGACGTCGCGCCGGCGCTGGCCAGCCTGCGCCAGCGCACCCTGCTGGGCGCGGTCACCAACGGCACCGCCGACCTCGAAGTGATCGGGCTGGCGCACCATTTCCAGGTCTGCCTGTCGGCGCCGCGGCTGGGCTGCGCCAAGCCGGGCGCCGCCATCTTCCACCTGGCCTGCGAAGCGCTCGGAGTGGCGCCGGCCGAAGCCTTGTACGTCGGCGACGATCCGCATCTGGACGTCGAGGGCGCGCGCCGCGCCGGCTTGCAGACGATGTGGATCGACCGCTTCGGCCGCGAACTGCCGCCGCAGGTGGTGCCGGACGGCCGCTGCACCTCGCTGCACGAGCTGGAACGCTGGCTGGACGGCCGGCTGGCGCTGGCACCTGCGGTCGTCGCTCGCTAGAATAGCCGCCATGCAACTGGAACCACGCGCCCAAACCCTGCTGAAGGCCCTGGTCGAACGCTATATCGCCGACGGCCAGCCGGTCGGCTCGCGCGCGCTGTCGCAGATTTCCGGGCTCGACCTGTCGCCGGCGACGATCCGCCACGTGATGGCCGACCTCGAACAGATGGGCTTCGTCAGCAGCCCGCACACCTCGGCCGGCCGGGTGCCGACGCCGCGCGGCTACCGGCTGTTCGTCGACACCATGCTGACGGTGCAGCCGCTGGACGAGCGCGCGGTCGGCGCCTGCCTGCCGTCGCGCCAGCAGACCGGATCGAAGCAAAAGATCATCGCCGGCGCCGCGCAGATGCTGTCGTCGCTGTCGCGCTTCGCCGGCGTGGTGCTGACGCCGCGCCACGAATCGGTGTTCCAGCAGATCGAATTCCTGCGGCTGTCCGAGCGGCGCATCCTGCTGGTGATCGTCAGTCCCAGCGGCGACGTCCAGAACCGGCTGCTGCTGACCGAGACCGACTACACGCCGGCGCAGCTGACGCAGTCGGCCAACTACATCAACCAGCATTACGGCGGCCTGCACTTCGACGAAGTGCGCCGGCGCCTGCAGGGCGAGTTGCGCCAGCTGCGCGACGACATGGCGCGGCTGATGCAGGCCGCGGTCGAGGCCGGCAGCGATGCGATGACCGAGGAAGGCGACGACATGGTGATTTCCGGCGAGCGCAACCTGCTGTCGGTCGTCGATCTGTCGTCCAACATGGCGTCGCTGCGCGAGCTGTTCGACCTGTTCGAACAAAAGACCGGGCTGATGCAGCTGCTCGACATGTCGAGCAAGGCGACCGGCGTGCAGATCTTCATCGGCGGCGAATCGGAACTGGTGCCGCTGGAGCAGATGAGCGTGGTCACCGCGCCCTACGAAGCGGACGGCAAGGTGGTCGGCACGCTCGGCGTGATCGGACCGACGCGGATGGCCTACGAGCGCGTGATCCCGATCGTCGACATCACCGCGCGGGTACTGTCGAATGCGCTGAGCCATTCCTAGGCATCAGACATACTCCCCGGAGCATTTCAGAAACCGCAGGCAAAACGCCCAGGATAGGCCGTTTTTACGGCATACTCCTGATTTTTTTACTTGGGCCGGTGCGGGCACGGATTCTTGGTGCAATTCGCGTACAGCGCCAGCGCGTGGTCGGCGATGGTAAAGCCGCGCTCGGCGGCGATCCTGTGCTGGCGCGTTTCGATCTCGTCGTCGTAGAACTCCTCGACGTGGCCGCAATCGAGACATACCAAGTGATCGTGGTGCGATCCCTCGTTCAGCTCGAACACCGCCTTGCCGGCCTCGAAATGGTTGCGATGCAGGATGCCGGCCTGCTCGAACTGGGTCAGCACGCGGTAGACGGTGGCCAGGCCGACGTCCATGTTGTCCGCCAGCAGCGTCTTGTAGACGTCTTCGGCGCTCAGGTGGCGCACCGCGCTGCTCTGGAAGATTTCCAGTATCTTCAGTCGCGGCAGGGTTGCCTTCAGCCCGCTGGCCTTCAGTTCGGAGGGATTGTTGGTCATGGTTTGCTCGAAATCAGGGTATCTGCTTTATCATATAGCGTTTTAGCATACCTGCCCCGTCACTGGATTCCTATGCGACTGCCGTCCCCCGCTTTTTCCCGCGCCGCCGCGGTGGCACTCTGCCTGGCGGCCATCGCCGGCTGCGCCTCGAAAAATCCGCTGATCGACGAAGCGCCGGCCGTGGCCGCCAGCCAGCCGGCGGCGGCCAGCCCGGCCGCTGCCGCTGACAACGCTCAGGCC
>JBATWJ010000507.1:0-3261 GCA_049672545.1 Burkholderiaceae bacterium | reverse complement strand
CCTTGGCATCGGCTCCATCCGCCTCGGCCGCCGCCAGCGGCAGCGGCTGCGCCTCGGTCAGCAGCACCAGCAGCTGCCGATAGCGCCCGAGCCCGGCCAGCGGCTCGCACAGGATCTGCGCGAAGCTGCCGCTGGCCTTCGATTCGATGCGGATCACGCGCGCCACCGCCAGCCCGGCCGGGTAGACGCCGTCGATGCCGGAGGTCACCAGCACGTCGCCGTTCTGGATATCGGCATTGGCCACCATGAAGCGCAGTTCCAGCAGGCCGGACTGGCCGCGACCGTAGGCGACGCTGCGCAGGCCGGTGCGCACCACCTGCACCGGAATCGCCTGGTCCTTGTCGGTCAACAGGCTGACTTCGGCGGTGAACGGGAACACGCGCGTCACCTGGCCGACCACGCCGGCATCGTCGATCACCGGCTGGCCGGGCGCGACGCCCTGGCGGCTGCCGCGATCGAGCACGATCTTGCGGGTGAACGGATCGCGCGTGTCATACAGGATTTCGGAAGTCACCGACGGCACCGCCAGCTGGTCGCGGATGCCGAGCAGCTCGCGCAGCTTGTGGTTTTCGCCGGCCAGGAACTGCGCCTGCTGCAGCGCGCGCGCATTGTCGGCCGCCTGCCGCCGCAATTCGGCGTTTTCCCGTTCCAACCGGGTTTGCGAGGTGAAGTAGCCGCCGACCGCATACAGCGCGTCGCGCGGCAGCAGTGCCACCGCCTGCAGCGGATAGAGCGCGGTGCCGAGCAGTTGCCGCAATACCGCCAGCGACTGCATGCGGGCGTCGACCGCCAGCAGCGCGATCGCGATCAGGGCGAAAAACACCACCTTGGCGCGGGCCGAAGCACCTTGCTTGAACAGCGGCGGGGGACTACTGAATTCCATTTAGCTTCTTGCGTTGCGCGGAATGCGCCGCCGCCGGCGGCCGTGTTGCGGCGGTCGATGCTGCGAACAGAACCAGGCGCAGCATCGGCGGCGATTACTCGTAGGAGAAGATCGAGCCGAGCTTGTCCATGCGTTCCAGCGCCATGCCGGAACCGCGCACCACGCAAGTCAGTGGGTCCTCGGCGACGATCACCGGCAGCCCGGTTTCTTCCATCAGCAGGCGGTCGAGGTCGCGCAGCAGCGCGCCGCCGCCGGTCAGCATCATGCCCTTCTCGGCGATGTCGGCGCCTAGTTCCGGCGGCGTCTGCTCGAGCGCGGTCTTGACCGCCGACACGATGCCGTTCAGCGGTTCGGTCAGCGCTTCCAGGATTTCGTTGCTGGAGATGGTGAACGAGCGCGGGATGCCTTCCGACAGGTTGCGGCCCTTGACTTCCATTTCCTTGACCTCGGAGCCGGGGAAAGCGGAGCCGATTTCCTTCTTGATCGCCTCGGCGGTCTGCTCGCCGACCAGCATGCCGTAGTTGCGGCGGATGTAATTGACGATGGCGTCGTCGAAGCGGTCGCCGCCGACGCGGATCGAGCCCTTGTAGACCATGCCGCCGAGCGAAATGATGCCGACTTCGGTAGTGCCGCCGCCGATGTCGACCACCATCGAACCGGTGGCGTCGGCCACCGGCAGGCCGGCGCCGATCGCCGCCGCCATCGGCTCTTCGATCAGGTAGACCTGCGAAGCGCCGGCGCCGAGCGCCGATTCGCGGATCGCGCGCCGCTCGACCTGGGTCGAGCCGCACGGCACGCAGATGATGATGCGCGGGCTCGGCCGGAACAGCTTGGAGTCGTGCACCATGCGGATGAACTGCTTCAGCATCTGCTCGGTGACGGTGAAGTCGGCGATCACGCCATCCTTCATCGGCCGGATCGCCTCGATATTGCCCGGCACCTTGCCCAGCATCTGCTTGGCGTCCTTGCCGACCGCCATGATGGTCTTCTTGCCGTTGGGGCCACCCTGCTCGCGGATCGCCACCACCGATGGCTCGTCCAGCACGATGCCGGAGGCTCGCACGTAAATCAGCGTGTTGGCCGTCCCCAGGTCGATCGCCAGGTCGTTCGAAAAATAGCTGCGTAAAAATCCAAACATGAATTAGTCCATTCAATTCCGGGATGAAGCCAAACGCCCCGCCCTGCGGGCAAGATCGGCACGCCACAAACGCACGCGGCACTCGGTTGCCGAACCGGCAAAAACCTGCCGCCGGGAACGGTGCTCTGCTTGCGAAAAACCGGGAAAACGGGATGACAGCTCTGTGGAAACCGGCGGGCGAAATCGCCGGGGCCCTGATCGAAACGCCCGTCCGGCGCCGCCCCGATCCCGCTGCGCCGGCGGCCCGCACATCCGCGCCCGCCAAGTATTAGCCCCGCATTCTACCTTATAATCTGAGGGGATTTGGCGGGATATCTCCTCTAAAATTCCGGCTCGATTAAAGACTTTGACAAGTTTTTGTCGGCATTAAAGCGCTATTGATCACATTTGCCAACGCGCCACGCGCGCCCTCCAACCATGTCCCTGCAGCTTCCCGACGTCAAACGCCTCGCCATCCTGGCGCAACTCGAGCTGAGCGAAGCCCAGGCGGTGGCCACGCTGGACAAGCTCAACGACATCTTCGCGCTGGTCGAGCAGATGAAGGCGGTCGACACCGCCGGCGTCGAACCGCTCAGCCACCCGATCGCACTGTTCCAGCCGCAGCTGGCGCTGCGGCTGCGTGACGACGAAGTGACCGAGCCGGACCGGCGCGACGACTACCAGCGCAATGCGCCGGCGGTCGCGGACGGGCTGTACCTGGTGCCGAAAGTGATCGAATAGGTACCGTCCTGCCTCCGCCGCCCAGCCCAGCCCTGCCCGTTCTCGCTCCCGCCCGCGCAACCCACGGTAATCGAAGCCCATGCACACCCAATCCCTTCGCCAATTGTCGACGCTGCTGCAGTCGCGTCAGATTTCGGCCGCCGAGCTGGCGCGCCAGTTTCTCGACCGCATCGGCGCCAGCGGCCTGAATGCCTTTCTGCATGTCGATCCGGAGTTGACGCTGCGCCAGGCGCAGGCGGCCGACGCCCGGCTGGCGCAAGGCGACGCGCCGCCGCTGACCGGCATCCCGGTCGCACACAAGGATCTGTTCGTCACGCGCGACTGGCGCACCACGGCCGCCTCGAAAATGCTGGAATACTACGTCAGCCCGTTCGACGCTGCCGTGGTCGAACGCCTGAACCAAGCCGGCATGGTCACGCTCGGTAAGCTGAACTGCGACGAATTCGCGATGGGTTCGACCAACGAAAGCTCGTTTTTCGGCGCCGTCCGCAATCCGTGGGACGAGCGCGCGATCCCCGGC
>JBATWJ010000506.1:0-4323 GCA_049672545.1 Burkholderiaceae bacterium | reverse complement strand
GGCCGGCGCCGGCATGTTCACCGGCGCAGCCGCGGCCGAACCGGCTGCCGCCACGGCGATCCCGCCGGTTGCCGCGCCGTCGGTACCGGAACGGCTGTTTGCCACTGCGCCGGTATTCGGCGGCACGCTGGGCGAAGAAAAAATCCAGGCGCGCCTGCGGCAGAAGGACGACATGCGCGAAGGCGTGGAGGGCGGCTATTTCTTCTTCGGCCAATCGCAGAAAATCCTGCTGGCCGGCGAATTCGACGCCGACGGCGCGGTCTTCCTGGAGGAGTCGCGGGACGGCACCACCGTCTCCGGCCAATGGGACGGCAAGCTGGACGGCGACACCTTCAGCGGCACCTGGTCCTCGTTCGACGGCTCGGTCAACAAGCCGTTCGCGTTGAAAGTGATCCCGCAGAAGGCCGCGCCGCAGGCGGATGGCGGCAGGCGCCGCTAGGGCAAGACCGGAGCGCGCCGGCGCGCGCATCATCACGATTCATCGTACGGAGGCGGCATGACGCACATCCCATCCCCGACCACTGCGCTGATCCACGACGACTACGCGCCGCCGCCCGGCTTCGGCGCGCTGCAGCCGGGCATCCACCACGCGTCGACCGTGCTGTTTCCGACCGTGGCCGCGCTGCGCTCGCGCAACTGGCAGGACAAGTCCGGCTATACCTACGGCCTGCATGGCACGCCGACCACGTTTACGCTGGAAGCGCGGCTGGCCGCGATCGAGGATGGCAAGCACTGCGTGCTGGCGCCGTCCGGGCTGGCGGCGATCGCAATGGTCGATTTCGCGCTGCTGAAGAGCGGCGACGACGTGCTGCTGCCCGACAACGTCTACAACCCCAACCGCGAACTGGGCAACTGGCTGGCGGCCGATTTCGGCATTTCGGCGCGCTACTACGACCCGCTGATCGGCGAGGGTATCGCCGACCTGATCCAGCCCAACACGCGGCTGGTGTGGACCGAGGCGCCTGGCTCGGTGTCGATGGAAGTGCCGGACATTCCGGCCATCTGCCGCGCCGCGCACGCCCGGGGAGCCGTGGTCGCGCTCGACAACACCTGGTCGGCCGGGATTGCCTTTCGCGCCTTCGAGCATGGCGTCGACGTCGTGATGCAGGCGCTGACCAAATACCAGTCCGGCGGCTCCGACGTGCTGATGGGCGCGGTGATTACCCAGGACCTCGGCTTGGCGCACAAGATCGAGCGCGCCCACATGCGGCTCGGCTTCGGTGTCGGCATGGACGACGTCTACCTGGTGCTGCGCAGCCTGTCCAGCATGGCGCTGCGCTTCGCCGCGCACGACGCCGCCGCGCACAAGGTCGCCACTTGGCTGAAGGCGCGGCCGGAAATCGCCAAGGTGCTGCACCCGGCCTTTCCCGACTGTCCGGGGCACGAGATCTGGCGGCGCGACTTCAGCGGTGCCGGCGGGCTGTTTTCGGTGGTATTCGACGTCCGCTACGGTGAAACGCAGACCGACCGCTTCGTCGACAGCCTGAAGCTGTTCAAGATCGGCTTCAGCTGGGGCGGCGCGCACAGCCTGTGCGTGCCGTACCGGATGGCCGGCATGCGTCGCGACTGGCGCGAGCCGGGGCAACTGGTGCGCTTCTACATCGGGCTGGAAGATGCGGACGATCTGATCGCGGATATCGAGCAGGCGCTGGCGACACTGCCGGAGTGATTTTCCGCTATCAGACTTTGCTCGACTATGGGGGGTATGCTTTAAATATCTCCGAGGAGCGCCCAGTATAGAGTCCCTATTTAGGGAGTATGTTGGTTGGCCAAGTATCCGAGAGGCGGTGCATCACGCGATGCGCCGCCTTTTTTATCAATTCGCCTCCACCGGATCGGTCGCCGTCTTCTCCACCGCCCGGATTTCCGGCGCCAGCTGCGCGAAGATCCACGCAGTGGCGGCGGTGATGATGCCGACGCACAGGAAGGTCGCATGGAAGGCCGGTAGCGTATTGGTGGCGGTGACGCGCGGCAGCAGCTTGGTGAATGCCGCCAGAATGGTGCCGGCGACCGTCACGCCCAGGCTCATCGACAGCATCTGCACCAGCGAGAACAGGCTGTTGCCGCTGCTGGCGCCGCCGACGCCGAGGTCCTTCAGGGTCAGCGTGTTCATGGCGGTGAACTGGATCGAATTGACACCGCCGAAGATCGCCAACTGCACCAACCGCAGCCAGAGCGGCTGCTCGGTGCTGGTCAGCGAAAAGCTGGCCATCATCAGGCCGACCAGCACGGTATTGGTGATCAGCACGCGGCGGTAGCCGTGGCGCAGGATGAGCCGGGTCACGATCCGTTTCGACAGCATGCCGGTGGCCGCCACCGGCAACATCATCAGGCCGGCTTCGAGCGCCGAATAGCCGAGGCTCAATTGCAATAGCAGCGGAATCAGATAGGGCATCGCGCCGCTGCCGATGCGCGCGAACAGGTTGCCGAGCAGGCCGACGCTGAAGGTGTGGATCTTGAACAGATCGAGCGAGAACAGCGGCTGCGCGGCGCGCGTGGCATGCAGGCCGTAAGCGACGAAGCAGCCCATGCTGAGGATCAGCAGCACCAGCACGATGGCGCGCGGCAGACCGAGATCGGCGATGCCGTCGAGCGACACCGTCAGCGCCACCATGCCGACCGTCAGCAGCAGGTAGCCGGTCAGGTCGAACGGCGCGGTGGCCGGATTGCGCGCATCCGGCATGTATCTGGCGGTGGCGATGCAGCCGGCGATGCCGACCGGCACATTGATCAGGAAGATCCAGTGCCAGGACGCGACATGCACCAGCCAGCCGCCCAGGGTCGGTCCGATCAGCGGGCCGACCATGCCGGGAATCGCCACGAACGACAGCGCCGCCAGGTAGCGTTCGCCGGTAAAGAAGCGCAGCACCGCCAGCCGGCCGACCGGCAGCAGCATCGCGCCGCCGATGCCCTGCACCACGCGCCAGGTCATCAGCTGTGCCAGCGTATGGGCGCTGGCGCACAGCACCGAGCCGAGCGTGAATATCAGGATCGCGCTAAAGAACACGCGCTTGGTGCCGAGCCGGTCGGCCAGCCAGCCGGACAGCGGAATGATCACCGCCATCGTCAGCGAATACGCGATCACCACCCCCTGCATGCGCCACGGCGCCTCGCCCAGGCTGTCGGCCATTGCCGGCAGTGCGGTGTTGACGATGGTCGAATCCAGCGTCTGCATGAAGAAGCCGATGGCGACCAGCCACAGCATGATCTTCAGCGCGGAGGCCGAAGGAGCAGCGGCGATCGGCGGGCTGGCGGACATCGGCGAGGAGCGGGCGGGGCGGCGGCGCCGTCCTACTCGGGCATCGGCTTGTTGTTGTTCAGGTCGACCAGCCCGCGGATCAGCCGGTAGGCCTTCCAGATCCAGGCGATCGCCAAAATCGGCACGCCGATGATGATGCCGATGAAGGTGAAGATGCACAGCCAGCCGATCGCGCTCCAGATCAGGAACCACCAGAACGAGCGGATCTGCCAGCTGTGATGGCTGTAGACGAAGGTGCCGGCGGTTTCCGGGCGCTTGACGTAGCTGATGATCAGCGGGATGAAGGAAAACAGCCCCATTGAAAATACCAGGCTGGCGGCGTGAAAGATGTACAGCCAGAAGGCCAGATTCTTGCGGGATTCCAGATAGGGGTCGAAGACGATTTCCTGCGCCATGTGGGTTTTCCTTGTCGGTCGGGAAAGATTGGACGGCGGTGGCCGGCTCCGGTTCGCGGCGACGTGGCCGGCGACCGTCCCGGCAGAGTACCGCAGCCGGTGAATCACTGCATGGCTGCGCGCTCCAGGCCGCTCCAGCCGCCGCCCAGCGCCTTGATCAGCAGCACGCTGGCGGCCAGGCGCCGGTTGAGGATGCCGAGCGCGGCGTTCTCGCTGGCCAGCGCCGTCGCCTGTACCGTGACCACGTTGAGATAGCTGACGGTTCCGGCGCGGTACTGGTTGGTGGTCAGCAGCACCGATTGCCGCGCCAGTTGCAGCGCTTCGTCCTGGACTTGCGCTTCCTGCTCCAGGATGCGCAGCGCCGCCAGGTTGTCTTCGACTTCGCCGAAACTCGTCAGCACGGCCTGGCGATAGGCGGCCACTTCGGCGTCGTAGGCGGCGATCGCGGCGTCGCTCTGCGCACGCCGCAGGCCGGCGTCGAACAGGGTTTGCGCCAGCGCCGGCCCGATTGCCCAGACGCGGTTGGGCAGCGTCAGCCAGTTGGCGAAGCTACTGCTCTGGAAGCCGGCCGAGGCCGACAGCGTCAACGCCGGAAAATAGGCCGCCTGGGCGACGCCGATCTGCGCATTGGCGGCCGCCATGCGGCGTTCGGCGGAGGCGATGTCGGGA
>JBATWJ010000505.1:0-4597 GCA_049672545.1 Burkholderiaceae bacterium | reverse complement strand
GCCGGAGGCGCCGCGCACCGGCACCGCGATCGAGCGCAGGCCGACTTCCAGTTCTTCCTCGACGATCGCGTAGCCGGCCTGGCGCACGCCGGCCAGGATCTCGCGCAGCCGCTTTTCCGATACCACGGTGCGCTCGGTGAACGGCTTCAGTTCGACCCGCTGCAGGTAGGCGTGCAATTCGTCGTCCGGCAGGTGCGCCAGCATCGCGCGGCCGAGCGAGGTGCAATAGGCCGGCAGCCGGCTGCCGGCGTTCAGCGCGATCGACATGATGCGCGAGGTGGCGGCGCGCGCGATGTACAGCACGTCGTTGCCATCCAGCACCGCCAGCGACGACGATTCGTGCAGCGTGCGGCTGATGTCGTTCAGGCACGGCTGCGCGGTCACCGCCAGCGGCGTCGACGACAGATACGAATAGCCGAGCGTCAGGATCTTCGGCGTCAGCGAAAAATTGTTGGCTTCCGAATCGGCGTAGCCGAGCTGGCGCAGCGTATGCAGGCAGCGCCGCACCGCCGCGCGCGGAATCCCGGTCTTGTGGCTGATCTGTGCAATCGTCAGGCTGCGCCGCTGTTCGCCGAAGGCACGGATCACCGCCAGCCCGCGCGCCAGCGAGGTCATGAAGCTGGGGTCGGTCAGCGCGTCGATTTCTTCGGCGATGCTGGGCGGATTCGGGGTTGCGGCTTTCTTTTCGGCGGAGGCGGGCATGGCGGGTGGCTCAATGGATCATCGTACGGCGACAGGAATGGTGCGGTTGCCCCACATTAGTTCGTTGATCGCACAGCGTCAATCGGTTTTGCCGCGCCGGCGGACGCGCTTGACGCTGGCAGAGGCTGTCGCTACACTTCATAGTGTTCTATAAACAGACATTGGTGCGATTATCGCACAATCTAAGCATAATGACTCGCTCCAGCGGTCATTCTTGCCGGACGACAAAAGCCGCACCATGATCGACAAGATTTCCCATTCGCCGCAGGCGGCGCTGGCGGACATCCACGACGGCGCCACCGTGATGATCGGCGGCTTCGGCAACGCCGGCATGCCGGCGGCGCTGATCGATGCGCTGATCGCGCAGGGCGCGCGCGAGCTGACCATCGTCAACAACAACGCCGGCAACGGCGATACCGGGCTGGCGGCGCTGTTGAAGGCGAAGCGGGTGAAGAAAATCATCTGCTCGTTCCCGCGCCAGAGCGATTCGCACGTGTTCGACGCGCTCTACCGCGCCGGCGAGATCGAGCTGGAACTGACGCCGCAGGGCAATCTGGCCGAGCGCATCCGCGCCGCCGGCGCCGGCATCGGCGGCTTCTTCACGCCGACCGGCTACGGCACGCTGTTGGCCGAAGGCAAGGAAACGCGCGAGATCGACGGCCGCCACTACGTGCTGGAGTCGCCGATCCACGCCGATTTCGCGTTGATCAAGGCGCACCGCGGCGACCGCTGGGGCAACTTGGTGTACCGCAAGACCGCGCGCAACTTCGGCCCGATCATGGCGATGGCGGCCAAATGCGCGATCGCCCAGGTGGACGAGGTGGTCGAACTCGGCGCGCTCGACCCGGAGGCGATCGTCACGCCCGGTATTTTCGTGCAGCGCGTGGTACGGGTGAAGACGGAGAGCGCACGATGAAGCGCCTGACCCGCGACCAGATCGCCCAGCGCGTCGCCCGCGACATCCCGGAAGGCGCCTACGTCAACCTCGGCATCGGGCTGCCGACGCTGGTCGCCGCGCACCTGCCGGCCGAGCGCGAGATTTTTCTGCATAGCGAAAACGGCCTGCTCGGCATGGGCCCGCCGCCGGCGCCCGGCGCCGAAGACCCGGACCTGATCAACGCCGGCAAGCAGCCGGTCACGCTGTTGACCGGCGGCGCCTATTTCCACCCTGCCGATTCGTTCGCGATGATGCGCGGCGGCCACCTCGACATCTGCGTGCTGGGCGCGTTCCAGGTGTCGGTGCGCGGCGATCTCGCCAACTGGCACACCGGCGCGGCCGACGCGATTCCGGCGGTCGGCGGCGCGATGGACCTGGCGGCCGGCGCCAGGCAGGTGTTCGTGATGATGGAGCACCTGACCAAGTCCGGCGACAGCAAGATCGTCGAACACTGCAGCTATCCGCTGACCGGCGTCGGCTGCGTCGACCGCATCTACACCGATCTGGCGGTGCTGGACGTGACGCCGGCCGGCCTCGTGGTGCGCGCGATCGTCGGCGAGTTGCCGTTCGACGAACTGCAGCGCCTGACCGGCGTGCCGCTGCTGCCGCCGGATGCCGGATAATGGACCGGATCGGATTCCTTTTATTGCAAATGACCAAGAAAGACCCATGAAACAAGCCCTTATCTGTGACGCCATCCGCACTCCCATCGGCCGCTACGGCGGCGCCCTGAAAGACGTGCGCGCCGACGACCTCGGCGCCATTCCGATCGCCGCGCTGATGGCGCGCAATCCCGGCGTCGACTGGGCTGCGATCGACGACGTGCTGTACGGCTGCGCCAACCAGGCCGGCGAAGACAACCGCAACGTCGCCCGCATGGCGGCGCTCCTGGCCGGCCTGCCGCAGGAAATCGGCGGCGCCACCATCAACCGCCTGTGCGGTTCCGGCATGGATGCGGTCGGCACCGCCGCGCGCGCCATCGCCTCCGGCGAAACCGCGCTGATGATCGCCGGCGGCGTCGAATCGATGACGCGCGCGCCGTTCGTGATGGGCAAGGCCGACAGCGCCTTTTCGCGCAATGCCGCGATCTACGACACGACGATCGGCTGGCGCTTCGTCAACCGCCTGATGAAGGCGCAGTACGGCGTCGATTCGATGCCGGAAACCGCCGAAAACGTCGCCGGCGATTACCAGATCAGCCGCGCAGACCAGGACCGCTTCGCGCTGGCCAGCCAGAGCAAGGCCGCGACCGCGCAGCAGAACGGCGCGCTGGCCGAAGAGATCACGCCGGTTTCCATCCC
Source organism: Burkholderiaceae bacterium (assembly GCA_049672545.1). Classification (GTDB taxonomy): domain Bacteria; phylum Pseudomonadota; class Gammaproteobacteria; order Burkholderiales; family Burkholderiaceae_D; genus DATJCV01. The sequence goes on along the minus strand of JBATWJ010000505.1, from coordinate 1,657 downwards.
GCAGAAGAAGGGCGATCCGATCGTCGTCACGCAGGACGAGCATCCGCGCGCCACCAGCATCGAGGCGCTGGCGAAGCTGAAGCCGATCGTGCGGCCGGACGGCAGCGTCACCGCGGGCAACGCGTCCGGCGTCAACGACGGCGCCTGCGCGCTGCTACTGGCGTCTGAGGAAGCGGCTGCGCGGCACGGCCTGAAGCCGATGGCGCGCATCGTCGGCATGGCGACCGCCGGCGTGGCGCCGCGCGTGATGGGCATCGGCCCGGCGCCGGCCTCGCAAAAGCTGCTGCAGCGGCTCGGCATGAAGATCGATCAGATCGACATCATCGAGCTGAACGAAGCCTTCGCGTCGCAAGGGCTGGCGGTGCTGCGCATGCTGGGCGTCGCCGACGACGATCCGCGCGTCAACCCGTACGGCGGCGCGATCGCGCTTGGACATCCGCTCGGCATGAGCGGGGCGCGGCTGGTGACCACCGCCGCCCACCAGCTGCAGAAGACCGGCGGCCGCTACGCGCTGTGCACGATGTGCATCGGCGTCGGCCAGGGTATCGCGCTGGTGATCGAGCGGGTGTAGGTGCAGTAAACCGCGCGGCGCGGTTTCACCACCACGCCGCGCGGCGCTACGATAACGATTTGCGGCGATGCACGCCGCGCAGGAGACCAAGATGCCGGAACCAGCGCAGTACCGCCGTCCTTTTCACGGCACCCAGCCCGACTATCTGTACGCGCCGTACGCGTCCACCGTCAAGCGCTCGCCCGGCAAGCCGCTGATCATCCTGCCGCAGTCGCTGTCGGAAGTGACCGGCCCGGTGTTCGGCCACGAGGACGTGCGGCCGGAGGACAGCGACCTGACGCGCCAGCACGCCGGCGAGCCGCTCGGCGAACGGATCATCGTGACCGGCCGCGTGCTCGACGAAAACGGCCGGCCGGTGCGCAATTCGCTGGTCGAAATCTGGCAGGCCAATTCCACCGGCCGCTATCCGCACAAGAACGACAACCACGACGCGCCGCTCGACCCCAACTTTTCCGGCGGCGGCCGCGCGCTGACCGACGACCAGGGCCGCTACCGCTTCCTGACCATCAAGCCCGGCGCCTATCCGTGGGGCAACCACTACAACGCCTGGCGGCCGGCGCACATCCATTTCTCGCTGTTCGGCCACGCTTTCGCGACGCGCCTGATCACGCAGATGTACTTCCCCGGCGATCCGCTGCTGGACTTCGACCCGATGGTCAACGGGATTCCCGACGAGCGCGCGCGCCGGCGCCTGATCTCGACGCTGGACTGGGAGGTGACCACGCCCGGCTACGCGCTCGGCTACCGCTTCGACATCATCCTGCGCGGCCGCGACGCCACGCCGATGGAGAAATGACATGAGCCTGCAAACCACTTCCTCGCAAACCATCGGCCCCTACCTGCATATCGGCACCGACTGGCTGAATACGCCCGACCTCGCCGGTCCCGACGTGCCGGGGGAGCGCATCGTGCTGCAGGGACGGCTCCTGGACGGCGACGGCAAGCCGGTCACCGACGGCTTGATCGAGCTGTGGCAGGCCGACGCCGACGGCTGTTACGCGCATCCGGACGACCCGGCACACGTGCCCGGCCAGAGCGGCTTTCGCGGCTTCGGCCGGGTGCCGACCGACGGCCACGGCGTGTTCC
>JBATWJ010000504.1:0-3343 GCA_049672545.1 Burkholderiaceae bacterium | reverse complement strand
CTGCAGATGCGCGCCGCAGCCGAGCGCGGCGCCGATGTCCTCGCCCAGCACGCGGATGTAGGTGCCCTTGCTGCAAGTGACCCGCAGACGCAGGAACGGCGCCTGGTAATCGAGGCATTCGAGCCGATGGATGGTCACCGCGCGCGCGGCGCGCTCCAGCGTGATGCCGGCGCGCGCGTATTCGTACAGCGGCTTGCCATCGCGCTTCAGGGCCGAATGCATCGGCGGCACCTGTTCGATCGGGCCGCGAAAGCGCTGCAGCGCCTGCTCGATCGCCGTCGCATCGACATCGACCGCGCACCGCTCCAGCACCTCGCCCTCGGTGTCGCCGGTGGCGGTGCGCACGCCCAGGTGGACCACCGCCTCGTAGGTCTTGTCGGCGTCCAGCAAGTCCTGCGCGAACTTGGTCGCCTCCCCGAAGCACAGCGGCAGCAGGCCGGTGGCGAACGGATCGAGGGTGCCGGTGTGGCCGGCCTTCTTCGCATTCAACAGCCGCTTGGCCTTGACCAGCGCATCGTTGCTGGAACCGCCGGCAGCCTTGTCCAGCAGCAGCACGCCGTCGATCGGCAGCCGGATTCTTTTCGGCGGAATGTCAGGCATCTTGCTTGCGTCGCGCGCCGTGCGCTTCAGTCTTCCGGATCGGCATCGCGCGCGCGGCTGGCGTTGGCCTCGTCGATCAGGCGCCCCATCTCGATACCGCGCGCAGTCGACGTATCGTGCACGAAATGCAGTTCCGGCAGCGTATGGATGGTCAGCCGCCGCCCGAGCTGGGTGCGCAAAAAGCCGGCCGCCTTGGCCAGCCCTTGCAGCGTGTTACGGATCGCCTGCGGATCGTCGACCAGGGTGGTAAAGAACACCTTCGCATGCGCATAGTCCGGCGTCACCTGCACTTCGGTGATCGTGACCATGCCCACGCGCGGATCCTTCAGTTCGAACGCGATCAGTTCCGACAGATCGCGCTGGATCTGGTCGGCCACCCGCAGGCCGCGTCCGGGTATCGATTTGCTGTGTTTCGCCATGGTTTGCCACCTTCAAAACGACGCAGCCCGGAGAGGCGCCGGCGGCGCCGATCCGGGCTGCAAAACGGGAGCCGCTGCCTACAGCGTGCGCGCGACTTCCTGGACTTCGAACACTTCGAGCTGGTCGCCCTGCTGAATGTCGTTGAAATTCTTCAGCGACAGCCCGCATTCGAAACCGGCCTTGACTTCCTTGACGTCGTCCTTGAAGCGCTTCAGCGAATCCAGTTCGCCGGTCCAGATCACCACGTTGTTGCGCAGCAGCCGCACCGACGAACCGCGCCGCACCACGCCATCCAGCACGTAGCAGCCGGCGATCGAACCGATCTTGCTGACGTGGAACACCTGACGGATTTCGACCAGCCCCAGCGCCTGCTCGCGCTTTTCCGGTGCCAGCATGCCCGACAGCGCCGCCTTGATCTCATCCACCGCATCGTAAATGATGTTGTAGTAGCGGATGTCGATGCCGCTGGCTTCCGCCAGCTTGCGCGCCGGCGCGTCGGCACGGGTGTTGAAGCCGATGATGACCGCCTTCGACGCGACTGCCAGGTTGACGTCGGATTCGGAAATGCCGCCGACCCCCGCATGCACCACCTGCACCCGCACTTCCGGGGTCGACAGCTTCTGCAGCGACTGCACCAGCGCTTCCTGCGAACCCTGGACGTCGGTCTTGATGATCAGCGGCAGATTCTTGACCTCGCCGTCGCCCATCTGTTCGAACATGTTCTCCAGCTTGGCCGCCTGCTGCCGCGCCAGTTTGACGTCACGGAACTTGCCCTGACGGAACAGGCCGATTTCGCGCGCCTTGCGCTCGTCGGACATCACCATCACGTCCTCGCCGGCGGCCGGCACCTCGGTCAGGCCCTGGATCTCGACCGGGATCGAGGGACCTGCCTCGCTGATGCTCTTGCCGTTCTCGTCCAGCATCGCGCGCACGCGGCCGTAGGCCGAACCGGCCAAGACCACGTCGCCGCGTTTCAGCGTACCCGACTGCACCAGGATCGTCGCCACCGGACCGCGTCCCTTGTCGAGGCGCGCTTCGATCACCAGGCCCTTGGCCGGTGCATCCACCGGTGCCTTCAATTCCAGCACCTCGGCCTGCAGCAGCACGTTTTCCAGCAGCGAATCGATGCCCTCGCCGGTCTTGGCCGACACCGGGATGAACGGCGCATCACCGCCGTATTCTTCCGGCACCACGTTTTCCGCCACCAGTTCCTGCTTGACGCGGTCCGGGTTGGCGGTCGGCTTGTCGATCTTGGTGATCGCCACCACCAGCGGCACGTTGGCCGCCTTCGCGTGCGCGATCGCTTCCTTGGTCTGCGGCATCACGCCGTCATCCGAGGCCACCACCAGGATTACGATATCGGTCGCCTGCGCGCCGCGGGCGCGCATCGCGGTAAACGCCTCGTGGCCCGGCGTATCAAGGAAGGTGACGATGCCGCGCGGCGTCTTCACGTGGTAGGCGCCGATATGCTGGGTGATGCCGCCGGCTTCGCCGGAAGCGACCTTGGTGCGGCGGATGTAGTCCAGCAGCGACGTCTTGCCGTGGTCGACGTGGCCCATCACGGTCACCACCGGCGCACGCGGCAATGCCTCGGCGTCGGCATGCTCCTGGCCTTCGGTCAGCATTGCTTCCGGATCGTCGAGCTTGGCCGCATGCGCGACGTGCCCCATTTCCTCGACCACGATCATCGCGGTTTCCTGGTCCAGCACCTGGTTGATGGTGACCATCTGGCCCAGCTTCATCAGGTGCTTGATGACTTCGGACGCCTTCACCGCCATCTTGTGCGCCAGGTCGGCGACGGTGATCGTTTCCGGTACGTGCACGTCCTTGACGATGGCTTCGGTCGGCGCCTGGAAATTGCTTTCGTGCGCATCGGCATGATGGCCGCCGCGCCGCCCCTTGGGTCCGGCGCGCCAGCCGTCGCGACCGCCGCCGGCATTGCCGCGGGTCTTGATGCCGAGTCCGCGCTTCTTGGCGTCGTCCTGCCAGGTGGAGGAAACGTTGGCCGACTTGATCGACTTCTTGTCGGTCACCGGCTTCTTGTCTTCCTTCTTCTCGCCCGGTTTCTTTTCGCCCGGGCGATGCAGCGTGCCATCGGCCGCCTTGGTGCCGGCTGCCGGCAGTTCCGGTGCCTTGATCACCTTGCGCGGCTGACTCATCATCAGCTTGATCTGGGCCACCTCGTCCTCGACCGCCTTGCGCGCTCGCTCGGTGGCGGCGGCCTTCTCGGCCGCTTCCCGCGCCAGCTCGGCGGACCTTTTCTTGCTTTCCTCGGCGGCGCGGCGTTCCTCTTCGGCAGATACCGCGGCGGCGGCGGCCGGCG